>JBDTNR010000156.1:0-7416 GCA_039933655.1 Betaproteobacteria bacterium
CAGCAGCAGGTTGACGAGCGTCGACTTGCCGGCGCCCGAGCGGCCGACGAGGCCCACGCGCTCGCCTGGCCGCACCGTGAGGTTCAGGTCGTCGAGCACGCGCTTGCCGTCGGTGCGGCCGTAGGTGAACGTGACGTGCTCGAAGCGGATCTCGCCGTGCGGCACCACGAGTTCGCGCGCGCCTTCGCGGTCGGTGAGCTCATGCGGCACGGCGATCGTTTCCATGCCTTCCTGCACCACGCCGATGTTCTCGAAGATGCCCGTGACTTCCCAGCTTACCCAGCCGGCGACATTGGAGATCTGCCAGGCGAGCGGCAGCGCGGTCGCGACGATGCCCGCGCTGACCTGCCCCTGCCCCCACAGCACGATGCCGATGGCGGCGGTGCCGACGAGCAGCAGCGCGTTCATCGTCGACAGCACGGCCATGAAGCGCGTGATGAGCCGCATGTGGGCGGCGATCGCGGCGGCGTGCTCGTCGATGACCTCGCGCACATAGGTGTCCTCGTCCCGGGCGCGCGCGAAGAGCTTCACCGTCAGGATGTTGGTGTAGCTGTCGACGACACGGCCCATCACCATCGAGCGCACTTCCGAGCTCGTCTTGGCGAGGTCGCGCATCCGTGGCACGAAGTAGCGCAGGAAGAAGGTGTAGCCGGTGAACCACAGCACCGTCGGCACAGCGAGCCGCCAGTCGGCCCACGCCATCAGCACCAGCGCCGAAAGCCCGTAGATGACGATGTACCAGATGGCGCGGATGCTCGCCACCACCGATTCGCGCAGCGCGTTCGACGTCTGCATCACGCGGTTGGCGATGCGGCCGGCGAAGTCGTTCTGGAAAAAGGGCCAGCTCTGCCGCACGACGTGCCAGTGGCTTTGCCAACGAATGAGGCTCGTCACGCCGGGCACGACGGCGTTGTTGCGCACGAGGCTGTCGGCCAGTACCGTCAGCGGTCTGCCCACCAGCACGAGCGCCGCCATGCCGAGCAGCATCGGCGTGGCGGTGGCGAACGCGGCGGCCCGGTCGGCCGCCTGCATCAGCGTTACCAGGCGGCCGATGAACACCGGGATCAGTGTGTCGATCAGCGCCACCGCGAGGCCGGTCACGAACATCGAGGCGTACAGGCCCCGCGTCTGGCGGACGAAATGCCAGTAGAACGCGAGCAGACCCGGGGGAGGCGCCGCCGCCGGCAGCGCCGTCGGCCGGATGCGGGATTCGAAGAATGCGAACATGATGGCCGCCAATGCGCTGCCGCGCGCGCTCGTGACGCACGCCGCAGGGTCCAGTCGAGGGGGAGGCGGAATTGTAGCGAACTCCGTGTTTCCGGACATCGAGCCCCGGGCGGCCTTGCGCCCGCCGCCGCGCGGCATGTGGTTTCGCGACGGCAGATTGCGGACTAGAATGATCCCGGGGGGCCTCGCCGGCGACGGAGGGACAGATGAACAAGTGGGCGGTGCTGCTGCTTTCCCTGCTGCTGGGCGCGTGCGCGGCCAGGCCGGTCGCGCAACATGACGCGCGGTTTTTCCACGATCCGCTGTTCCGGCCGGCGACCGAGCGTATCGACGCTGCCGACGTGTTTGCACTCAGCCCCGAGATGACGCGTTATGTCGACGAGGCGATCGCCGAGCCGGCACGCAAGCGCGGTCGCCAGCTCGCCCTCATCGATGCGCTGTACAACAAGAGCGGGCTCAGGCTCGAATACGACACCGAGGTGACGCACAACGCCGCGCAGGCGTTCGCCGCGCGTTCCGGCAACTGCCTGTCGCTGGTCATCATGACGGCTGCGTTCGCCAAGGCGCTCGACCTCCCCGTCGAATACCAGAAGGTGCTGGTCGACGACGACTGGGCGCGCAACGGCGACATCTACGTGGCGATCGGGCACGTCAACCTGACGCTCGGCAAGCGCAAGACCGACGAAGGCGGCTACGGCCGCCGCGTCGGTCTGAAGCCGCAGGAGAGCGACGGACTGACGATCGACTTCCTGCCGCCGGACGAATTGCGCCGCCAGCACTCCCGCGTCATCGGCGAGGACGTCATCGTCGCGATGTTCATGAACAATCGCGCGGTCGAGGCGCTGGCGCGCGGGAACCTGGACGACGCCTACTGGTGGGCGCGCGAGGCCATCGTGCAGGCGCCCGACTACCTGTCGGCCTACAACACGCTGGGCGTCGTCTACCAGCGGCACCGCAACCCGCACGAGGCGGAACCGGTGTTGCGCTACGTGCTCGCCCGCGAGCCGGCCAATACGCAGGCGATGTCGAACCTCGTCTCGGTGCTCAACGACCTCTCGCGCGGCGACGAAGCGCAGCGGCTCGCCGCTACGCTCGAACGGATCGACCCCGAGCCACCGTTCCTGCACTTCAAGCGCGGGCTGGCCGCGCTGCGCAGCGGTGACACGGCCGCGGCGAAAGATGCGTTCGCCAAGGAAGTCGCGCGCGCGCCGGACTATCACGAGTTCCATTTCTGGCTCGCCGTCGCCTACCACGGCTTGGGCGAGGTGGAACCCGCGCGCAAGCACCTGGCGATCGCGATGAAGAACAGCACGACGCGCCGCGACCACGACCTCTACGCGGCGAAGCTCGACCGCCTACGCCAGATCCACTAGCCCCCCGCGGTCACGCGTAGCCGACGGCTTCCCGCCGCCGGTCGAGCGGCCGCGCGCCTTCCATGCGTGCGCCGTGCTCGCTGCCCGGACGCCGCCGCCTCGTCACGGTCACCGGCCCCACGTATACTCGAACGATCGTTCTATGCGGGGCAGGCGACGTCGTGGACACACTTTCGACGATGGAATCGTTGAACGAGGGACAACGCCGGGCGGTGCTGCACGCCGGCACGCGCCCGCTGCTGGTCATTGCGGGGGCCGGCACCGGCAAGACCAAGACGCTGGCGCACCGCGTCGCGCATCTGGTCGACCAGGGCACCGACATCCAGCGGGTGCTGCTGCTGACGTTCAGCCGCCGTGCGGCACGGGAGCTCGAACGGCGCGTCGGCCAGTTGCTGGGTGGGAACAGCGCGGCGGCCGCCGGCGGTTCTTCGCCGCTGCTCGGCTGGGCGGGCACCTTCCACGCCGTGGGGGCGCGGCTGCTGCGCCGCTTCGCGCCACGCATCGGGCTGGCCGAGAACTTCACGATCCACGATCGCGGCGACGCCGAAGACCTGTTGAGCCTGGTCCGCCACGAGCATGGCGTGGCGGACGCAAAGAAGGAGCGCTTTCCGGGAAGCGCGACCTGCCTGTCGATCTACTCGCACACGGTGAACTCCGAGGCGGCGCTCGGCGCCGTCCTGCGCGACACGTTCCCGTGGTGCGCGCACCACGAGGCGAGCCTCGCTTCCATGTTCGCCGCCTACGTCGTCGCCAAACAGGCGCAGCACGTCCTCGACTTCGACGACCTGCTGCTGTACTGGAGTGCAATGATGGCCGTGCCCGAGCTCGCGGAGGAGGTCGGCGCGATGTTCGATCACGTCGTCATCGACGAGTACCAGGACACCAACCGCCTGCAAGGCTCCATCGTGCACCGGCTGAAGCCCGACGGCGCGGGCGTGACCGTCGTCGGCGACGATGCGCAGTCGATCTACGGATTCCGTGCCGCCACCGTGCGCAACATCCTGGATTTTCCGCGCCAGTACTCGCCGCCGGCGGAGGTCGTGGCGCTGGACCGGAACTACCGGTCCACCGGAGCGATCCTCCGCGCATCGAACGCGGTGATGGCGCTGGCAAAGGAAGGCTATACGAAGTGTCTCGTCACCGACCGGCTTGAGGGCGCGCCGCCATGCCTGGTCACGGTGCCCGACGAGCACGCGCAGGCGCGGTGCGTCGCCGAACAGGTGCTGCGCGATCTCGAGAACGGCATCGCGCTGAAGAGCCAGGCGGTGCTGTTCCGCTCGTCGCATCACAGCGCTCATGTCGAGCTGGAGCTCACCCGCCGCAAGATCCCTTATGTGAAGTTCGGCGGCCTTCGCTTCCTGGATGCCGCGCATGTCCGCGACGTCCTGTCGATCCTGCGCTGGATGGAGAATCCGCACGGGCGACTCGCGGGGTTTCGCGCGCTCCGGCTGCTTCCCGGCATCGGCCCCGCCACCGCGGCACGAATGCTCGACAGCCTCGAGGGCCGGGCGGACCGCGCGAACGCACTCCGCGACTTGAAGGTTCCCGCGCCGGCCCGCGACGGATGGGCGGCGCTGTGCACGCTGCTTTACGACGCGAACGCCCGTCCGCTTCGATGGCCCGGCGAACTGGAGTCCGTCCTTGACTGGTATCGCCCGGAAGTTCCCCGGCTCTATGACGATGCGCGCGACCGGATCGCCGATCTCGGTCAGCTGTTGCAGATCGCGGCCGCGTACCTGACGCGCGAACAGTTCCTGACCGACCTGACGCTGGACCCGCCGGCCGCGACCAGCGCGCAGGCCGAGGCTCCGTTGCTCGACGAGGACTACCTGACGCTGTCCACCATTCATTCGGCAAAGGGGCAGGAATGGAAGTCGGTGCAGGTGCTGAACTGCATCGACGGCTGCATTCCGTCGGACATGGCGACGGGCAACGACGAGCAGATCGAGGAAGAGCGCCGGCTGCTCTACGTCGCGATGACGCGGGCGAAGGATCACCTGTCGCTGTTGCTGCCGCAGCGCTTCTACGTCCACCAGCAGGCGAAGTACGGCGACCGCCACGTCTACGCGCAGCGCAGTCGTTTCATTGCCGACGAAACAGCCGCGCACTTCACGGCGCGGACGTGGGTCGATCGCGCGGCGGCGGGCACGTCGTCGCGGCCGGCGGGCACGACGACGATCGACTTGAAGGCGGTGCTGCGCGATGCGTGGTCGGCCGCGTCGGGGCTGGCGGCACGGCGGCCCTGAACCCAAAACGGCGATCCACTGCAACGGACGTGAGCGCGCGTCGCCTGGATGCCGCGCCACGCGGCAGGCGGCGATCCGCATTCGCGGCGGAAGGCACGGCTGAACGCGGTGTCGGTCTGGTAGCCCACGCGCGGCGGGACGATCGGGCAGCATTCCCGGACTCCCGGACAGGCCCAGCGGGCGACTGGTGCGCGCACGGCTCATCCGCCGAGGCGACCGAGGCATGCCTGGTAACGGCGCTCGACGCGTGTGGCGAACCATTCGGTGGTGAGCCGCCGCGTGAACTTCGGGCTCTGCAGCAGGATGTTCGGCACGACGGCGCGCGGTGCTTGTCTGCCGGTCTGCCGTTCCGCCAGCGCGAACACGCGCTCGTACAATGCGGTCTTCTCGAATCCTTCGCCTTTGCCCGCCGCGAGGTCGCGGCGGATGTCGCCGTTGTCGAGTTCGAGCCGGCGCGCGAGCGTTCGCGTCGCGAGCTCGGTGTTCCCCGGTTCCGCGACCGGCTGCCGGCGCTCGTAGCGGATGAGATCGCCGTCGAGCACCAGCGGCACGCCGGACGCCTGCGTCACCGCGTTCTGGAATGCTGCGTTACGGCTCGCGTAGCGTCCGGCATTGAAGTCGGCGAAGCGATAGAGCGGGCCGGCGTATGGTGCGCGGTAGTCGAGCAGGTGCGCAATGCCGAAATACATGCCGCCGCGGCGCGTGAACACTTCGTCGCGAACGTTGCCCGCCAGCGGATACGGATACGGCGCCGCCGCCGCCTGCTGCTCGGCGAACTCGATGCTGACCTGCATCGGGCCACCGGTGCGCACCGGGTTGCGATCGGCGAGGAACGTCTTGCCCATCGGCACCATGCCGATGAAGTCCTCGAAGATCCTGCTCAGCTGCTGTTCGGTCCTGACAGCGTCGATGCGCTGCCGGTACGTCCTGCCGGTCGGCGACTCGAGCGACAGTGCGGCCTCCAGCACGAACTTGGGGACGCCGGCGCGCTCCCGCCGCGCGTCGATTTCCTTCCAAGCGATGCCCGGCAGGCCCGGCACCGGCGGGTCGACGCGGAAGTTTGACTCCTGGTCGGTGATGGCGACGACGGCGCAGATGTTCTCCGGCGTCACCGGAATTTCCAGCACCACCATCGCCGCGTGGATGTCCGTGGCCCAGCCGTTGCGGGCGCCAACGCTTTCGGGCAGCAGGCGCGCGGCAAGCGCACGACCTTCGGCGGCCGACATCGCCGGACCGCGCGGCGCCTCGGTCGTCGCGCATCCGGCGAGGATGATGGCGACGGCCACCGGCAGCAGCACGGCGAAGCGGAGGGGAAGCAAAGGAGGCGCGGAGCGATTCATGGAGGCATTGGATTCTGGCGACGGCGGATTGCCGCCATGCAAGCCGGAAGCTCGGTCAAGTACTCACCGGCAACCCGATGCACGCAACCTGGCGAATTCTACGTCCCGTTGCATCCCGGTCGCGGTAGCTGCGGTACCCTCCATGACGCGCCATGCAGCGCTCGCCCGACAACGCCCGTCGCCTTCGACATCGTTGCCGGATTCGCGGCCCTTGGGCCCCGCGGTCCCCGTCTATCCGATGAAACGACGTACTGTCGGCTGGTCTCTCACCTTTGTCGCGATGGCGATCGCCGTGTTCGTCGCGGTCGACTACTGGACCGGGTACGACGCCATCGGCGCCGCGTCGCGGTTCCTGTGGAACGGCACGGTGTTCGTCTGGAACAGCGTCGTCCGTCTCTTCGGCGGCGTGGCGGCCACCTTCGCGCGCGCGTTCGGCGTGCGTCGCGCGGCGCGGCTGACGGCCGCCATCGCCGGCGTCGGATTGGGCTACGCGGGCAGCGTCATCCTGAGCGACGCGAAGTTGAGGCGGGCGCACGGCTGGCGCGACAAGCTGAAGGCCGCGATCACCATCGCCCGGAAAAAATGGCACGACCTGCACCTCGTCTGGAAACTCGCGTTCGTCGCGGCGCTGATCGCGAGCCAGGTCTATCTGCATTTCCTGCTGATCGTGTTCCCGATCGCGTTCCTGGTGCCGGTGGTCCGGCGCGCGTGGATACTCGCTGCCGATACGCTGGTCGGCAGCTGGTACTGGCGCAAGCTCGGCCGCTGGCACGACAGGGCGGCGGCCACGCTGCAGCGGATGCCGGTCTATCGGCATGGCGTCGCCGCCATGCGGCGCACGCGGCTGCGCTACCTGTGCGCCTGGCGGTTATGGAAGTACGACCCGCGTTACCGCGATCCGGCGACCGGTCATCACCGCGTCAGTCTGGTGGAGCCGGTGCGCCTGTGGTGGCGCGGCGATCTCGATCGCTATGTCGGGCGGCCGTTGCTCGCCGGCGCGCCGTCCGCCATGCACGTCAGGAATGCCCCTTACCCCCCTCGCCCTTTGCGTCGCCGGCCCCGGAAGTAGCCGGATCGCGCGGGCCGTTGCGCCGACGAGTGACCGACGCTTGCGCACCCGCCAGTTGCGACTGCCACAGCGACGCATACGCGACGGCGGCTATGTCCCAGCCGTAACGCTGGACCTGGCGCTGCAGCCTTGACGCCGAGCTAGGCCCTTTTCTCCCACTT
>JBDTNR010000157.1:0-7416 GCA_039933655.1 Betaproteobacteria bacterium
CGTCGAGGTCGGCGTCTTCCATCACGATGATCGGATCGTTGCCGCCGAGCTCGAGCACCTGCCGCTTGTAGACGGCCTTGGCCGCGATGTACTTGCCCACGGGCACGCCGCCGGTGAACGTGACGAGGTCGACGTCGGCATTGACGAGCATCTCGTCGGCGATCTCGCGCGGGTCACCGGTGACGACCGACAGCATCGCGGGCGGCAGTCCGGCCTCGTAGAGAAGGTCGGCCAGCAGCAGCGCCGTCAGCGGCGTCTTCTCGGTGGGCTTCAGCACCATCCGGTTGTTGGTCGCGATCGACGGCGCGATCTTGTGCGCGACCTGGTTCAGCGGATGGTTGAACGGCGTGATCGCCGAGATGACGCCCAGCAGGGGCTCGCGCAGCGTGTAGACCTTGCGCGACTTGCCATGGGGCGTGAGGTCGCACGAGAAGACCTGCCCGTCGTCCTGCAGCGCGGCATTGGCGGCGAACGTGAACACGTCGCAGGCGCGGCCGACTTCGTAGAGCGTGTCCTTCTTGCACAGGCCGGATTCGGCGGTGATGAGGTCGGAGATGACGTCGGCGCGCTCACGGATCAGCACCGCCGTGCGCTGCATGACTGCCGAGCGCTCGTAGCGCGTGAGGGTCGCCCGATAGTCGCGGGCGATCGCGAACGCGCGGCGCACGTCGTCGACGGACGCCTTGGGCACGGTGCCGACGAGCGCACCCGTGTACGGATTGCGAACTTCGATGACACGTTCGCCGCCGACGTGCTCGCCGGCGATGCGCATCGCGGCGACCAGCGGCGCGCCGCGCTTCACTCCCGCCAGTTCCGTCATCATGTTCATCGGCAGCCCGTGCTATTGCAGGTGGTTCAACGCGAGGTCGAACGCGTCGAAATTGCGCCAGCGGCGCACGGGCAGGTTGCCCGCCGGCCGGTTGGCGATCAGCGGCACCCGCTGCTCCGACGTGCCGCCATGCGAACGCAACGGCACGTCAAGTCCCGACAGGTCGTGCCGCTCGGGGCTCGTGCCGATCACCGTCAGCCGCTCGGAAACCACGACGAGGTCGCCGACGCGGTCGGGAGGCAATTCGAACGTCGCGCACGCCTCCCCGCGCGAATAGACGCCCTCGATGCCGGGAAGTGCGGCGATGCGCGCGGTCGCGTGGTCGCGAATGCCGACATCGTCGATGTACACCGTCGCGAACGAGCCAAGCGCGCCGTGGTGGACGACATACGGGTCGGTGATCGGCAGGATCACGCGCGTGGTGCCGGCGCCAAACCAGCCGTCGAGCCGCTCTTGCAGGAAGACGATGTTCGGGCGGCCGAGCGCGTCGGTCTTGGCGTTCATGCCGTGGTCGGCCGTCAGCACGACTGTCGCCCCCAGCGCGTCCATCTGGCCCAGGTAGTTGTCGAGCATTGCGGTGAAGTCGTTCGCCGGCCCGGTGCCCGGCGCAGATTTGTGTTGAACGTAATCGGTCGTCGACAGGTACATGACGTCGGGACGGTCGCGCTTCAGCAGCGCGAGCCCCGCGGCGAACACAAACTCCGACAACGCTGCGCTGTAGACGGACGGCACCACCATGCCGGTCAGCGCCAGCACGTCGGTGATGCCGTTGGCCTCCATCGTCACCTGGTCCGCCTTTTCCGACGAAAAACAGATGCCCTTCATCTTGTTGCCGAGCAGCGAGCGCAGCTTGTCCTTGGCCGTCACCACGACGACCTTTGCCCCGGCATCCGCCAGCGCAGCGAGGATCGTTCCGGCGCGCAGGTACTTGGCGTCGTTCATCATCACTTCGGCCTTCGCGTCGGCGTCCCAGAAGAAATTCCCGCAGATGCCGTGGACTGCCGGCGGAGCGCCGGTGACGATCGACAGGTTGTTGGGATTCGTGAACGATGGCACGACGCAGTCGGCGGTCAGGCAGGTGCCGCGCGTGGCGAGCGAAGCCAGGAAGGGTGCGCGGCCGGCCTCGATCGCCTGGTTGATGTAGTCGGGTTCGCAACCGTCGACGCACACCACCACCAGCGGCCGGTCCGGCCAGCGGTAGGTGCGTCCATTGACGGAAACGCTGCGCAAATCGGTGGGGCTCATCGTTGTCTCCGTGCACGGCCGGCGGGAGCCGCCAGCACCGCCGCAGCCGAGGGGCCGTTGCTCGTCTCGCCGCGAACGCGATGCATGCGTTGGCGGCTGCCCATGACGTGCTCGTAGAGTGCGCGTCCGGCTGCGGCGGCATCGCCGCTGGCGATCTTGTCGAGGATTTCGTGGTGCTCGCGCGCGGACGCGGGCAGGGCGCCCGCCTGGGCCAGCGTTGCGCGGCGATAGAGGTGCAATTCGTTGACCAGCCGGCGGTAGGTGACCAGCATCTTGCCGTTGCCCGCGAGCGCCACCAGCGTGTCGTGAAATTCGAGGTTGGCCTGGTGATAGGCATCGATGGCGTTGCGTGCGACGGCGCGGTCCATGCGGTCAACCAGTGCGCGCAGCGTGAGCACATCGCCGGCGGCAATCGTCTGTGCGACACGGCGGCCCGCAAACTCGTCGAGGACTGCGCGCAGCTCGTATATTTCGTCGGCTTCCTCGAGCGCGATCTGGCGGACGAAAACCCCGCGGTTCTTTTCGAGGCGCACGAGCCCGGATTCCTCCAGCGCGCGAAAGGCCTCGCGTACCGGTCCGCGCGACACGCCCAGCATCTCGGCGATCGTGACTTCATTTAGTTTGGCGCCGGCCCCGAGGTCGCCGGCGAGGATCATCCGCTCCAGTTCGCGTTGCACCAGCGTGGGCAGTGAATTGGACTGCAACACCGCGATCGTGCCTTCGGGGCGGAATCCGTTGCGCCGCGATGGGGCAACGGGCGGCGGCGTACGCAGCACCGTGGCAGGTCCCTGGCTGTTTCCATTCTTCAGCATGTTGCGATTAGACGCGGCCGAGTGTAGATTGTCAACAATCTGCAATCAACATCAGCCACGATGTCGACTGCGAGCCTGCACGTGAGCGGGAGCCGGCCGGGGGATCGTTGCGCCCGGGCCGAGCCCACGAGTAGCATCGATGGCGCTGCACGGGCGGGGATCCCTGCATTCGCCTGCCCATTTGTCCCCATAACGAACGAGGGAGCACGAACGATGAGAGTTGCCCTGATTGCCCGCTGGTTGTCGTCCGCTGTCGCTGTTGCCGCGCTTGCGGCGGCCGGCGTCGCGTCTGCGCAGAAAACACAACTCACCGTGTACACGGCCCTCGAGACGGATCAACTGAAGGCCTACACCGAGGGTTTCAACAAGGTGTACCCGGATATCGAACTGATGTGGGTGCGCGACTCGACCGGCATCATCACGGCCAAGATCATGGCCGAGAAAGCCGCGCCGAAGGCCGACGTCATCATGGGTGTGGCGGCGACGAGCCTGGCGATCTTCGAGCAGGAAGGGATGCTGCTCCCGTATGCGCCGGCCGGCTTGAGCCGGATTGCTCCGCAGTACCGGGACCCGAAGAACCCGCCGTCGTGGGTCGGCATGGACGTCTGGGGCGCGACGATCTGCTTCAACACGGTCGAGGCGGCGAAGCGCAACATTCCGAAGCCTGAAACGTGGCAGGACCTCACCAAGCCCGTCTACAAGGGCCAGATCGTGATGCCGCATCCGGCGTCGTCCGGCACGGGCTTTTTCGACGTGACCGCGTGGCTGCAGATCTACGGCGAGGCGAACGGCTGGAAATTCATGGATGGACTGCACGAAAACATCGCGCAATACATGCATTCCGGCTCCAAGCCCTGCGCATCGGCGGCTGCGGGCGAATTCGTCGTCGGCATCTCGTTCGAATACCGCGCCAACCGCGAGAAGGCCCGTGGCGCACCCGTCGAGCTCGTGTTCCCGAAGGAAGGCCTGGGCTGGGATCTCGAGGCGATCGGGATCGTCAGGACGACGACCAAACTCGACGCGGCCAAGAAGCTGGAAGACTGGGCGGCGTCCGATGCTGCCATGGCCCTCTATGCGGCCAACTTTGCCATCGTCGCCGTGCCGTCGATGTCGAAGCCGTTGCCCAACGTGCCGGCCGATTACGCGAGCCGACTCGCCAAGAACGACTTCGCGTGGGCGGCCAAGAACCGCGACAAGATCCTCGCGGAGTGGAGCAAGCGGTACGAGTCGAAGGCGGCGCCCAAGTAACGCCGCTTTGCATGCCGTGCGCGCCGGCCGCGGCGCGCGCGCAACGTTTCGGGCCAGTGGCGGCAGCATGACGCGCCGGCACTGGCCTGCTTGCTGGTCGGGAATCGCATGGCCGTAGAGCCGGAAGCACCCTCGGAAGCCCTGCGGATCGAAGCGGTCCACAAGGCATTCGGCAGTTTCGTTGCGTTGCAGTCCATCGATCTCACGATTGCCCCGGGGGAGATGGTCTGCTTCGTCGGCCCGTCGGGCTGCGGGAAGACCACGCTGCTGCGGATCATCGCCGGTCTCGAAACGCAGACTCGCGGCCGCGTCATCCAGAACGGGCGCGATGTGTCCCACGCGCCGCCCGCCGCCCGCGACTACGGCATCGTGTTCCAGTCGTATGCGCTGTTTCCCAACCTGTCGATCGCCGCCAACGTCGCCTACGGCCTCGTCAACCGCCGCAAGGGCCGCGCCGAGATCATCGCGCGCGTACACGAGCTGCTGACGCTGGTCGGACTGCCCGACGCCGGTCCCAAATACCCGGGACAGCTCTCGGGCGGACAGCAGCAGCGGATCGCGCTTGCCCGGGCGCTCGCTTCGGCACCTTCGCTGCTGTTGCTGGACGAACCGCTGTCCGCGCTGGATGCCAAGGTGCGGGAACGGCTGCGCGGCGAGATCCGTGCGCTGCAACGCCGGCTCAAGGTGACGACGATCATGGTCACGCACGATCAGGAGGAGGCGCTTTCGATGTCGGATCGCGTGGTGGTCATGCGTCATGGCGCGATCGAACAGATCGGTTCGCCGCAGGACGTGTACGAGCGTCCAGCCACGCCTTTCGTCGCCGATTTCCTCGGCAAGGTCAACGTGCTGAAGGGTGTCAGCACGGGAGCGGGGCGCTATCGCGTGGGTGCCGGCGAGCTCACGCTCCCGGTAAACGGGTTCGCATCCGGTGAATCGGTGCGCATTTACCTGCGTCCGGAGGATCGCCACATCGAAGGAGACCTCGCCCACCTTCCGAACCGCTTTTCCGGCCGTGTCGATCATATCGAGTATCTGGGCACCGTCTGCCTGGCGCAGGTGATGTGCGAACGGCTCGGCCAATCGATGCTGGTGTCGTTGTCGCTCAACCAGCTCCACGATCTCGCCATCCGCGAGGGCGGTAACCTGGAGTTCGCGCTGCGCGTCGACCGCGTCCGCGTGTTCGGAGAAGCGCTGTCGCCATGACGGGAATCGCGGCACCGTTTCCGGCGCCCCGCGTCCGGTTGTCCCGGAGGATTTTTGTCGAGAGCTTCGCCGCCCATGGCGGACTCTGGCTGCTCGGGGTCGGATTGCTCGTGTTCCTGACGCTGCCGCTCGCCACGCTCTTCATCAAGAGCTTCGAGGATCGGGCCGGGGCCTTCATCGGCCTCGCCAATTTCGCGCAATACGTGCAGACGCCGGCGCTCGCGCGCTCCACGATGAACACGCTGATGTTCGCCTGCCTCACGACGCTGATCACAGTGCCGCTGGCCTTCACGTTCGCCTACGCGATCCAGCGCAGTTGCATCCCGCTGAAGGGTTTGTGGCGCAGCATTGCGCTGATCCCCATCCTCGCGCCGTCGTTGCTTGCCGCGCTGTCGTTCATCTACCTGTTCGGCAATCAGGGCATCTTCAAGGCCGCACTGGGCTGGTTCGGGTTCACGTCGATCTACGGATTGCCGGGCATGGTGCTCGCGATGAGTTTCGCCTCGTTTCCGCATGCCGTGATGATCCTGCTGGCGGCGATGGCGCTCTCCGATGCGCGGTTGTACGAGGCGGCCGATTCGATGGGTACGCACGCCTGGCGCCGGTTCCTGACGATCACCTTGCCGGGCGCCAAATACGGCCTCATCTCCGCCGCCATGGTCGTCTTCACGATGGCCGTCTCCGAGTTCGGCGTACCGAAGGTTATCGGCGGCAATTACCCCGTTCTCGCGATCGACATCTACAAACAGGTCATCGGCCAGCAGAATTTCCAGATGGGGGCGGTCGTCGGCCTCGTGCTGCTGCTGCCCGCGATCATCGCGTTCGTCGTCGATCATCAGGTCCGCCTGCGGCAGAAGGCGTTGCTGACGGCGCGCAGCATCCCCTACGTGCCGCGCCCGTCCCCGCTCAGGGACAGGTTTTTTCTCGTCTACGTGGCGCTCGTGTCGCTGGCGATGCTGTCGGTGATGGGAATGGCGGTGTTCGGTTCGTTCGTCAAGCTCTGGCCGTACAACATGTCGCTGTCGCTCGTCCACTACACGTACGGGTTCGAGGAAGCCAATGTCGAGCACGCGTACCGGAACAGCCTGGTGCTCGCCGGCTGGTGCGCCTTCCTGGGCGCCGCAATCACGTTCGCCGGTGCGTACTGGGTGGAAAAGACGCGCGGCGCGGATTTCCTGCGTCCACTGATCCGGTTCCAGGCGATGCTGCCGATGGCCGTCCCCGGAATGGTCCTCGGCATCGGCTATATCCTGTACTTCAACAATCCCGCCAATCCACTGCGCGCGCTCTACGGGACGATGGCCATCCTCGTCATCTGCACGATCATCCACTTCTATTCCTCCAGCCACCTGACTGCGGTGACGGCGCTGAAGCAGATGGATGCGGAATTCGAATCGGTCTCCGCGTCGCTCAAGGTGCCGTTCTACAAGACGTTCTGGCGCGTCACCGTTCCCGTCTGCCTGCCAACGATCCTGGACGTCGGCCGCTACTATTTCGTCAATGCGATGACGACGATCTCGGCCGTCGTCTTCCTATACTCGCCGAAGACCATGCTGGCCTCGATTTCAATCCTGCAACTCGACGAGGCCGGAGCGATCGGCTCCGCGGCAGCCATGGCGACGCTGATCGTGGCGAGTTCGGCCGTCGTCACCGTCGTCACGCTTGCGGCCGAGGCGTTCCTGCTTGCGCGCACGCAGCGCTGGCGCGTGCAGGCGCGGACATGACGCCGGGACCGGACGCAAGCCGTCGTGAACGTCGTTGAAATGCACGCCGCAAAGGAAACCCCATGAGCAACCATGACCGCGATCCCATTCTCCTGACGCCCGGGCCGCTGACGACGTCGCTCGCCACCAAGGCCGCGATGCTGCGCGACTGGGGCTCGTGGGATGCCGCGTTCAACACGGTGACGGCGCACGTCCGCGCGAAGCTCACCGACATCATCCACGCGGCCGACAGCCACGTCTGCGTCCCGATGCAGGGCAGCGGCACGTTTTCGGTGGAAGCCGCCGTCAACACCCTGGTCCCGCGCGCTGGCCACGTGCTGGTGCTGATCAACGGAGCGTACGGCAAGCGCCT
>JBDTNR010000158.1:0-7377 GCA_039933655.1 Betaproteobacteria bacterium
CGCGCGGCGCCGCCGTCCGGCCCGCGCTTCAGCGCGGCCGCCACCGCGCCGCTTGCGCATTTCATCAACTGCCACGGCAGCGAGGGATCGCCGGAATTCCAGGGCCAGCACGGACGCCGGTATCCCATCGCGCTGACGACGCGGACGATCTCCGGCCGCATCGCGCCGGGCACCGTGGCGGCCGTCGAGTGCTGCTACGGCGCGCAACTGTATTCGGCCGGGCTGATCGGCGTCGACATCCCGATCTGCCAGAGCTATCTCGCGCAGGGCGCCTACGGCTACTTCGGCAGCACGACGATCGCCTACGGCGATTCGCGCAAGATGGTCGCGGCCGATCTCCTCGTCCAGTATTTCCTGCTGGAGGTCCAGGGCGGCGCGTCGCTTGGCCGCGCCGCGCTGCACGCGCGTCAGCGTTACTTGCGCGAAATCGTCGACCTGGACCCCACGGATCTCAAGACCCTCGCGCAGTTCATCCTGCTGGGCGATCCCGCCGTGCATCCGGTCGAGCTCGATGCGCCGCAGATAGCGAACCGGGAGGCGAAAGCGGGCGACGGCCGTCGCGAACGGCGCCAGGACCGGCGCAGCAAGCTCGCCGGCGAAGGCATGTTCCTGCAAGCGTCGCGCCCTACGGCGTCGCGCGCCGCCAAGCTGCCCGCGCTCTCCCCTTCGCTGCGGCGTACGCTCAAGTCGATCGCCCGCGATGCCGGCATGCCGTCGGCGCCGAAGTTCCGGGTGTTCGCCGTGCATGCCCCGGTCCCCGCCGGCGATGGCGGGCGCCGCGGCGCGGCGCGGTCGAAGGCGAAGATGGCCGGCGTCGCCAAGTCCGTGGTCGCGCGCCGTCGCTATTTCGTCGCCATCGAAAAACCGCCCGGCGCGGGCGCGGGTCCACACGCCGTCGCCGTCGTGGTCAAGGAAGTCGCCGGGCGCATCGTCGACGTGCGCCGCTACGAGCAGCGTTGACGCTATGGCGCCGATCGACGACGAACCGAAGCGCGTGTCCGGCTTGACCGGCCGCGTGACGCGCGGCCCATTCGGCACCGGCAGCAAGAGTCAGCATGCGGCAATCTGGATCGACACCGGTGACGGGCGCCACGTGCTTCGCCGCAGGGACGGACCCGCGATGGGCGACCGCGCGCTCGACGCCTACGTGGGACACGAGGTCCGCTGCGACGGCGTGCTGCTCGACCACACGCTGCTCGCGGACCGCATCGATATCGTCAAGTAGGTGCCGCCGCGCGACCACGCGCACGGCCGTTGCCACGAAGGAGGACCGTCATGGCCAGCAACAGCAAACGCAAACCGGCGGCCGGTCCCGCCGCGACGCCGTGGGAGGAATTCGCAGCCGTGTCGCGTGCCGCGCTCACGCCCCCGGGCAAGCGCGTCGCGAAATCGCGGCGCAAGCGCGGCACACCCGGCGCCGCCGTCAAGGGCACGCAGAGCCTGGCGCAGGCGACCACGCAGGCGCTGCGCCTCGGACGCGCGCAGGCCGACTGGGTCGTCACCCGCCGCCAGGAGCAGGCCGCAGGTCGCGCGCGTGCGGTAGCCGCCGCAAAAGCGTTGTCGCGCAAGACTGGCAAGACGTCCGCGCGCAAGACGGTGGCGAAAAAGGCGGCCGCGAAAACGGGCGCCGCCGCCGCGACGTCGGGCAGCCGTGGTGTGCTGGTGGCCGAAGGCGACTCGTGGTTCGATTATCCGTTCTACGACGTGCTGCAGAAACTCGATGACGACCACGGCTGGGACATCGAGCACGTCGCGCATCGCGGCGACAGCGTCGAGAGCATGGCGTACGACGGCGGGCAACTCGACGATTTCGTCCGCGCGATCGAGCGCGTCGTCCGCCGCGGCCAATCGCCGCACGCGATCCTCGTGTCCGGCGGCGGCAACGACGTGGCGGGCGACGCGTTCGCGATGCTGCTCAACCATCGCTCGTCGCCGATGTTCGGTCTCAACGCGGCAGTCGTCGAAGGCGTGCTCGCAACGCGCGTCCGCGTCGCCTACACGACGGTGCTGGCGGCGGTGACCGCCACCTGCGACACCCTGCTCGGGACCCGCGTGCCGATCCTGCTGCACGGCTACGACTATCCGGTCCCTGACGGCCGCGGCGTGCTCGGGGGCTGGGGATGGCTGCCGGGGCCGTGGCTCGAGCCGGGATTTCGCGAAAAGGGCTACGACGATCTCGCCGAGCGCATCGGCATCGCGCGCGACCTGATCGACCGCTTCTACGCGATGCTGGCCGCCGTCGTGGCCACGCCCGCATTCGGCCATGTGCAGCTCATCGACCTGCGCAACACGCTGTCGACGGATCTCACCAACAGCCGCTACCGCGACTGGTGGGGCAACGAGATGCATCCGACGCGGCAGGGATTCGGAAGAGTGGCGGACCGCTTCGACGCCCGGCTATAGCAGTTCGTTGAAAAACGCGGGAGGACAGCTTCCCCGCGTTTTTCAACGAGGACGAGCAATGCAAGATATGAGCGGCGACTTCGGGCGGCCGCGCGCCGCCGCTTTGAAAAGGCCACGAAAAAACGAGCGGCGTGCCGGCAGCAAGCGAATTTCAACATACTGCTAGTGTGGCGAGCACATCGCCACCGGGGGATTGCCGTAACCTTCGGCGATACCGCCTTGGCCCATCATCATATTCTGCACGCCGGCGTCCATCGTGTAGCGATGGTTAGTGTCGGTTCTGTGATTCCACGTCCGATAGACCGGAAGCGTCCCGGCGGGACAGGCTCCATTCGTCGGGTCTGGCATGTACACCTGGAACACGTTACCCGATTCCAGCACCCACTGCTCCGGCCATTGCGTGTGGACGGCGGCACACTCGGCGGCCGACGCCGAATAGAAGTGCGTATCCAGCCCAAAGGCCGGACTGCCGTAATAGCGGCACACCGGCGATGACATCCCCCCGGTGTCGGCGCCCGGGACGACGACGTTGAAGGCCATTGCGGTTCGCTGCCAACCCTGGAATTGCCCACCATCGAGTGCGGCGATCTCCGTGGCATCGGCCGTCGTGAAATAGTGGTCGAGCGCCGCGTGGTAATACTCGATCGCCCGCGACACCGGCGGTACCGGTCCGGCCGGCAGCGTGACCCTGGTCAACAGCGCCTCCTCCTCGCCATCCATCCAGCGCACCATGCCCACACCCGCCGCGTACCAGACATCGCGCACGGAGGCCATTCCGCGTTGTTCGCGGACGTGCAAAGCATCGACGAAGGTGCCGGCTGGCGTCGTGACCGTCTCCAGCGCCTGGGCGTAATAGCTGCTCAGGTGATTCTGCGCGCCCATCATGGAATTCATGCCGCTGACGGTAGCCTGCCACATGTCGGCGTTCTGGTAACCCATTCCCGGACCCATCATGGTCCCCGGCGCCACCGGGTTCTTGAGGAGCCACTCCGGATTCATCAACGTCACCATGTAATGGCCGCCTTCCGGGGTCCGACCGTCACCCCCGAAGTAGTGCATGCCGTCGGCGTCCATCCGAAAATAGTCGGCGGTGTCGTCCGTGCACGGAATCGCCGGCTGGCACACCGCGGTCATGTGGACGCTGGTCAGATGCACCGCGCCCGCCCAGCTCTGTCCGGCGTGCAGCACCGCCGTGGCGGTCATTCGCGGCCCGCTGGCAAAGGCGTAGTCGTAGCGCGCTCCGTCAACCAGCGGGAAATACTGTGCCGTGGACATCGACCCACCCATCATCTGGGCGAGTGCGGTGCCGGACACGAGTGCGAATGACATTGCAGCGTAACGTCCAAGCATTTTGGTTCTCCTCGAGAGTGCGAACCCAACCCCGCAATGCGCATCCCTTGCGACGGGCATGATCTGCAGCGACCAGTTGGAGGGTCCGCTGTGTCGCCGCATCGATTTCCCGCAATGCCCGAAGGCGCCATGCGCGCAAGGACGCTGCCTACTTCCCCGGTGCCGCACCGGGACTCTTCGGGCCGCCCATCATTCCCTGTTGGTCCATCATCGTCTGCATCATCATCTCCATCATGTCCATGCGTTTCTGCATCATCTGCATCATCGGCATCTGCGCGTCGGCGTCGGCCGGTTTGCCTTTCTGGCCCATCATGCCGCCGCCCATTGCGCCCATCGTTCCACCGCCGGGCTTCATCTGATTCATCATGCCCATGCCTGCCTGCATTTCCGAACGCTGATCCTGCATCGCCTTCTGGCGATCCTCGGGCGTGCGGGCGCTCGTCACCTTTTCGTGCAGCGCCTGCATCTTCTTCATGTGGTCGTCCATCTGGGCCATATGGCTGCCCATGTTCATCGGAGCACCGGTTTGCGGCGCCATTGCATCGGGGCTCGACGACGGCGCTTTCGCGTCCTGCGCCACGGGCGCACCAGCGCATGCGGAAACCAGGATCACGGCGCCGACGGCTACTGCGAATGATGTCTTCATGTGAATCTCCTTGTGGATCCATTGAACTGCGAGAGACCTGCATCGAGGGCGTACTGGACCCGTGCGGAAGCACGCCCGAAGGAATCCCGGGCATGCGCCGGCCAAGCGTCGAGCGACCACGCTCGGCCGCGGGGATCGCCTACAACGTCAGGCGGACGATGCGGAGAGAGAACGGCACACCCGGTGATGGATGCGCGGTCCGCGCGAGTCGTAGAGCAGGCGCGGAAATCGGCAGGACGCCGAGGTCGTGGTGCGTGGCAACGACGAGCGGTTGGCCCGCAGGCTGGTCGTGGACCAGCTTCTGCACGCTGGGCATCGGAACGTCATTGCTGCAGAACTCGTCACAGCCGGGTGTATCGCCGTGGTCCGTGGCGTCAGTCACTGCGTGTGCGGTCAAAGCAGGTGGGTGCGGGTGCGCCGCCACGTCACCCCAGCCGCACGCATTCGCGATCCCGGCGAACAACGCGAACTGCCATAACCCCAGAACGACGGCGATGACGTACTGGCGATGGCGATGCAACAGGCAACGCATGGCTAGTTCGACGTGACGGGCGCGCCCGTCCCGCGACCGGCCGAGCGCTTTGCGCGCGGCTCGAGGGCAACGCTCCCGGGCACGACTGCGTTCACTTGCCCTTCTGCTTGAAGCCCCATGCGACGAGGCCGGCCACCACGACGACAACGAGGATCGTCAACCAACCGCCCCCGTACCCGCCCATCCAGCCCATGCCCCACATGCCGCCGTCCATCATGCTTCCGTTCTGCGCCGATACGACGCCGGTGACCAGGAGCGCCACCGCACCCACAACCAATATAAGCAAGGCGGTCATGAATTTTCTCCCTTCGCCACGCCCAACACGACAGACCCACTTCGGCGGCGGCCGCATCAGATCGCGTGCACGAGACCGCCACCCTCCGCTGCGGTTATCCATGGCGCCACGGAAGGCTTCCGCAATCCGCACCGCCAACGTCAACGTACGCTGGCCGGTTGCCACGCGTCTGTTCGTCAGCGAACACAGCAATCCCAATCTTTATCCTCGGGCGGCTGGGGAATCCGACCAGACCGCGCGCAATCTCCTGGCCTGTCCAGCGCGGCGGCGAGCAGACGCCCTCACCGTGCCCCGCGCTTTTTCGTGAAACGGGGCACTTCAGTGCTGGAAGTAGGCGTAGCCCTCCTTCGTTTGCAGACGGATGATTTCGTTGACGGCGCCCGGCACCACCATCGCCTGCGGGCTCACCGCGCCGGCCGTGAGGTTGCGTGCCTTCAGCGTGTTGTTGCACACCTTGAAGGCGACGCCGCGCGCGGCCAGCGCCGCCAGCTGATCGGCATAGGGCTTGCCGCCTGGATCGCGCGCACCTTCGAGCATGAAGTCAATGCCGCCGGCGTAACCCACGACGGCGACCTCGGCCCCTGGCTCGACCGCCAGGTAATTGGTGACGAAGCGCAGGATCGTCGGCGCGTCTTCGGCCGCATTGAGCTGGAAGACCACCTTGGGTCCCGTCGCGGCCCGCGACAGCGCATCGCGCTGGCTGCCAGTGACCTGCCCATCGGCATTCGCCGAGGTTTGCGGCTCGGCGGGCGCCGCGCAATTGACGTTCTTTGCCGCGGGAGCGGACGACTCCGTGGTCGGGGTCGCCGCCGCGACGGGCGCCGCGGCGTTGCCCGTCGCGGCAAGGGCGGGACTGCCCGCCGTCGCCAGGACGAGTGCCAATATCATGGGAACCATGCGCAACATGATGAAACTCCTTTGGTCAGTGGAAATCGATTCAACTCGTCGGCATCGGACGCGGACTCGACCTGGTGCCGTTCGAAGCATCGGTGCATTTCCGCGCGCGTCCGTCACTTGGCCGCATAGGAACTGAACACTTTCGTGGATCCGTCTGCCGCGAGAAGCAGCACGTCCCACGCCTCACCGTGTGGCCGGTCCATGCCTGGCGACGTCTGCGGCATGCCGGGTACGACGAGCGCCAGCGCCGCAGGGCGTTGCGCCAGCAGGCGCTTGATGTCGACCGGCGGGACGTGGCCTTCGACGGCATAGCCGCCGACGAATGCGGTGTGGCACGCCCCGAGCGCGAGGGGAATTCCCGCTTTCGCACGATAGGCTGCAGTGTCCGGAACGACGTTGACCCTTACGACAAAGCCATCGTCACGCATGTGCTGGACCCACTTGTCGCAGCAGCCGCACTCGGCGCCCTTGTAGACATCGACATTACCGGCGGCGGCCTGGGCGACCGTCGCCAGCGCAGCCGACGCGGCCACGACCAGCGAGAGAAATGTTCGTCGTTGCATTTGGAGGATCCTGTTCAGTGGAGAGGGATGTGAAGCTGGCACGGTGGCGAAACCGGCCCATGCCCGGCCGCGTAGTCCCGGGCATGGGTCGCGGCCGTCACGGTGCGGTCTTCGTCGCGTCCGGCTTGACGGCGGGCGCCTCGGCGGCGGGCGCCGCGCCCGACTTCGCCGCGACTTTGGCGGGCGCGGACTTCTTCGTCACGCCATGTGGCTTTTCGTCGTGTCGGCCGGGGGCGGGGGTCGCGACCTCGGTCTTCGCCGCTGCGGCGGCCGGCGCGTTGTAGCCGTGCGACTTCTCGTCGTGACGCTGACCGAAGGCCGTGCCGGCAAGTCCGAGCCCGGCGATGAGGGCGATCGTGGCGATCGATGTGCGTTTCATGGTGTTGCTCCTTGCGTGAATTGGGAAAGTGGCGTGCAAACGCATCGAGTGAACGCGCGCTGCGGCATGCCGAAAAGTCTGGATGGAGCTACGCCCGACAGGGCAGCCCGGAGCGAGCTGCGGGAGATCGCGGCCTACAAGGCGAAGCGAAGCGTGCGGAGGAGAAGCGGTATATCCGAAGGACGACGTGCGACGTGCTCCGCGATCACCACGGACGCGGACGCTGATGGCGGAAGGACGCCGATGCTCGCGACGAAAAGCGGCGCTCCCCCGGGCTGGTCCTGGACGAACTGCAACTTGCCGAACAGCGGC
>JBDTNR010000159.1:0-7282 GCA_039933655.1 Betaproteobacteria bacterium
CGTCGATCGCCGCGCGGATGTGCGGGATGAGATTCAGCGGGACGACGGTGCCTTCGATCGTGCCGGTGGCCGGCTGGGGCGCGGCCCGGGCAATCGCCGTCGGCAGGTCGAGGCGCTGCCAGTGCGCGAGAGTGGCGAAGAGGGGGGTCGAGGCGCCGAGTGCCATCAGCGGTTCGAGCGACGGGAAGGCGGGCGGCCCGGCCGCGGCCGGCGCCTGCCCGGCCACGTCGGGTGCCGACACGCCATCGGCGGCGTCGCGCGCGGCCATCTGCCGCGACCCCGCGGTGGCGAGCGCCGCCAGCCCGGCCAGGATCTTCGCGGCCGACATCTCGTTGGCTTGCGCACCGACGCCGACGATCTGCAGGGGAGTCTGGAGCTTGTCGGCGAACACCAGGCCCGGCGGCGCTCCCGGCTCGGACAGCGTTTCCGGCACCACGATGTCGCGCGGCACGTCCGGCAGCGCCTCGTGCAGCATCCTGGTGAACGTCGGAAAGAGGTCCTTGTCGTCGTACGGCCGGTATTCGCTGCGCGCGCGCAGCGCGGCCTTGATCTCGGGCAGGATGCCGCGGTCCGCGAAAAACCGGTTGAGTGATATGTAGAGCTTGTTGATCTCCGGCGTCAGGTCGGCGAGCACGCGCTCCATGAACGGGCGCCAGACACGCGGATTGGGATAGACCTTGCGCGCGGACGAGCCGACGGAGTCGACCATGTAGGTGACCGCGAACGGATTGTCGATGTCGCGCGGCGTGCCGTCGCCGATCAGCAGTTCGACGCGCAGGTCGAGCGCCGCCAGTTCACGCTGGGTGAAGCGGTCGAGGAAGCGCGTCGCGTCCTTGAGCGCCGTCTGGCGGTCGTGGTCGAAGGCGGTCAGTACGCGCAACGTGGCGAGCGAGGCATCGGCGTCGGGACGCCGGCCCTTGCGACGCGACCCGTCCACGACGCGCCGTTCGAACAGTTCGCACAGCGTCTGGTCGAACCGCTCGACCCATTCGCCCCGTTTGTTGCGGAACGCCTCGATTTCGCCGTCGGGAATGTGGCTGTTCGTCTCGAACAGGTCGTTCGTCTGCTCGACCGACGCCTTCACGAGGTCGAGCAGCTTGACGCGGTATTGCGCGAAACACGCGCGCAGAATCGCGCGACCTTCCTCGGTGGCGATGGGCGCGGGCGTGCTAGCGTCGGGCGTCATGGGGACCGCACCCAGCGTTGGAATGGCAGCCATGGCCGCGATTCTACTGCCGGCGGGGCTGCGTGCGGCGCTACGACGATCGGTCCGCCTGCACTTCCCGTCGGTTTTCGGGGTTCAACCGGGGGCCGCGCAGGCGGCGGCAACCCGCGCATATTCGGGCGCGGAGTCGACTTCCGCCTGCCGCGCCGCGATCTCGTCGCTGTCCTGCGCCTGGAACTGCTCGAGGTAGGCGGAAAGCGCGCGCGCGAGATCGGCCTGCGCAGTGGCGGCATCGGCCGCGTAATGAACGCGTTCGGGGAGGGCTTCCGGCAGCGTGCGCGCCAGGCGCGCGACCGCATCCCGCATGTACGCTTCGTACACTGCAACATGCTTCATCTCGTGTTCGCGCACGGCGGCGCGCCGGCATTCGTCGCGCGCAACCTCGTGCGCGACGAACACCGTCAGCGGCTGCATGACCATCTCGACGCGGACCTGTGCGCGCACGCACACCCGCCGGCCGCCCGTTTCCTTCAATCCCTTGACGTCGATCGCACTCTGAAAGCCGATTCGCGCCTGCGTCAGGCCCATCGTTTCGTGCGCGGGCCGCGCCCGGTCGAACATGCCGGTGAGCTCGGCGAGCGACCGCGATTCGTCGTGGTGCGGGGTGATCGGCAGCGCCACGACCGTAGGCGCGATGCCGGGCAGCGCCTGGCAGCGGGCCTCGAAGACGGTGCCTTCGGCGCCAGGGGCGAGGCGGTCGCAGCCCGCCAACCATGACGGCAGCAGGATGAGGGCGGCGGCCAGCGCAACACGCATCCGCGAAGGATACCGTGAGCGCCGCAAGCCGAACCATTACAATGGCGGGTTGCCCTTGAGCCCTGAAGAGGACGGACCACAATGGATTTTCCCGGTGTCTTGCTGTCGGCCACGATCTGCGCCTCCTGGATCGGCGTCGGCGCCATGATCGTGCGCGTTCGCCGGCATGCGCGTCGGGTGGTCGGTGTCGTTCCCGAGCAGCGGCTGGAGCGCTTCATGTGGCTCGTTTGGGTGCCGCTCGTCGTGGCGTGGATCGCGTTGCCTTGGCTTTCGCTCACCCGGACGCAGCCGCCGTTCGCGCTGCCGGAATTCGTCCATGCGAACGCCGCGTACGCCGCGCTGCGCGGGCTAGCCGCGTTGGTGGGGGTGGCGTGCCTCGCCGTCACGATCAAGTGCTGGGCGCGGATGGGCAAGGACTGGCGGATGGCGGTGACGGGGGAGCCTGACCAGGCGCTCATCATGGACGGCATGTTCAGTCGGATCCGGCATCCGATCTACGCGTTCTCGATTCTGCTGATGGCGTGCACGATGGTCGTCGTGCCGACGCCGCTCGTGCTCTCCTTCGGCGTCATCCATATCGTGCTGATGGTGATCAAGGCACGAAACGAGGAACGTCACCTGCTGGCGAGCCACGGCAACGACTACGCCCGCTATCTCGCGCGCACCGGCCGTTTCCTGCCACGTTTCCACTGAAGGTCCGCGGCGACGTCGCACCTGCGATAATCGCGGGTGTGCAGTCACCGTTTCCGCATCCTTTTCGCGCTGCATGAGATTCCACCCAATTCGTTTGGCCGGCGCGCTCGCCGTAGGGCTGATCGCGCTCGGCGGGCCCATCGCGGTCGCCATGGCCGCCATGCCGGCGCCGTCCCCAGGCGCCGCGGCGGCGCTCGAATGCGATCAACTGGCGGGCCCCGACGCCGCGCAAGCGCTCGCGCTGCTGCCGGCGCCGCGCATCGTGAACCTGCATGGCAGCGTCGCGTTCGTCACGATGGAACCGTTCGCGACGTTCCTCATCGGCATGGGGTACCCGGAGCAGGCGCTGCGCGATCCGCGGGATGGCGGCCTGTCGCAGTCGAGCTTCGTCAGCAGCAAGGAGCTGGCCGGTGCGCTTGCCTGGCATTACGAGCGCGACGGCCTGCGCCCGATGCTCGTCGGGCACAGCCAGGGCGGGATGCTGGCCGTGCGCACGCTGCACGAGCTGGCGGGCGAATTCAACGACTCGGTACCGGTGTACGACCCGGTTGCAGGGGCCGCGCAGACCCGCACCACGATCCGCGACCCGTATACGCACGAGGAGCGGCCGGTGGTCGGTGTCGAGGTCGCGTTCGCCGCCGCCATCGCGACCGGGACGCTGCCGCGACTGCTGCTCGGACAATGGTCGATGATCCCCAGGCTGCGGCGTATTCCCGATACGACGCTCGAATTCACCGGCTTCACGATTCCGTGGGACCCGATCGCCGGCAACCTGGGGAGTGCCGACCCGTACGGCGGCCGTGCGCAATGTGCTGTTGCCGTCGACGACCAGCCACATCGGCGCGCCGATCACCGAACACCTTTTCGCCCAGCCTACGACGCGCGCATGGATCGACGCCTGGCGCCCCGACGTGCCGCCAGGGGCCTTGCCGGCGGACGCGGACGTCGACGTGCGCAACATCGTGCACGCGGCGGACCTTTGGTACAGCATCCGCCGCCACTGGTGCCTCGAAGGCCTGCGGCGAGTGCGGGCGCAAGGTGCGAGCTGACATGCGCGGCCGGCTGAACCTGTTCCAGGCCGCGATGCTGCGCTGGCGCGAGCTGTATCCGTACAACGCCGTGCACGTGGCGGAGCTTCCGGGACCGTTCGACGCCGGCAAGCTCCAGCAGGCGATCTCCGCGCACCTCGCGGCGCTCGGTGTGACGGGCCTGCGGCTCGACGCGGAGCAGCGCCGCTTCGAGTACGCCGGTGGTCCCGCGACGGTCGCGCTGCCGGTCATCGACGGCGGCGCCGATCCGCTGCGCGTCATCGAGCAGGAGATGGAGCGGCAACTGAACGTGCCGTTTGCGCCAACGGGCGACCTCGATCCGTTCCGTTTCTTCGCCGTCATGGCCGGCGATTCGTTTCATCTGGGGGTGGCCTACGACCACTTCATCGCCGGCGGCGATTCGATCGTCGCGCTGCTGAAAGGCATCGCCGCGCGCTACGACGACAGCGCGCCGGCCGGGTTGCCACCCCCCGATCTCTATCCGGCGACCTACGGCCGGCTCTTCCGCCGCAACCCGTTCAAGTTCTACATCGGCCAGTATTCGCTGCCGACGATGCTGCTGCGCGTCCGGCGTGCGTTCCGGCCGCGCTATCGCTACGGCAACGCGCCGGACAATGCCTTCGCGTCGCTCGAGCTGGCGCCGGAACTGTATGCCGCGGTGGTGCGCTCGGCGAAGGCCTGGGGCATCAAGTTCAACGACCTGTTGCTCGCGATGCTGTTCAAGGCGCTGGGCCCGGAAGTGCCCGAGCGCCTTCACGAGCGGCGGCGGCGGGAGATTGCGATCGCGTCGGTCATCAATATCCGGCACGAGCTGGCGCCGGGCCCCGATGCGGCGTTCGGGCAGTTCTTGAGTTCGCAACTCGTGTCGCATCCGGTGCCCGCGGACATGACGCTCGAGGCGCTGGCGCGCGACATCCATGCGCAGACGCAGCGCGTCAAACGACGCAAGCTCTACCTGCAGACGCTGTACATGCTGTCGTGGGGCGGCCTCGTCTGGCCGTTCATGACGGTGGAGCAGCGCAAGCAGATGTATGCGAAGAACTATCCCGTATGGGCGGGAATGTCGACGCTCAACGTCGACGCGATCTGGCGCGAATCGGCCGGCACGGCGCCGGTGCTGCACTACCTGCGCGCGGTGTCCACCGGTCCGTTCTCGCCGATCGTGATGGCGCCGGCCTCCGTCGGCGCGTGCCTGCACATCGGCCTCACCTACCGCACTGCCGCGTTCAGCCGCGACGACATCGCTAGAATATCCGCGGCCCTCCTAGGGTGCGCGCGCGATCTCGCATGACACGACTCCACCGACCATCTCTTGCGCTCCTGCTGACGATCGTGCTGGCCTGCGCCGGGTGCGCGATGCGGCCGCTGCCGGTGATGGCGCCCGCGCCGGTGGCGGATCAGGCGGTCGAGGACCGTATCTTGGCACTCGACCCGGAGCGCGTCAGCCCCGCCGACGTCGCGCAGGCCCTCGTCAGGGGACCGACACCGAGAATCATGCTGCTGCACGGCGGCATCTTTCCGGTGCACCTGGCGATGGAGTCGTTCGCGCAGTTCCTGGTGCGGATGGGGTACCCGGCGCGCAGGATTCGGGTGCCGTCCAGCGGCGAGTGGTCGCACAGCCCCTACGAGGACGCCGAACGTCTGGCGGGCATGATCGCCTGGTACTACGAGCGGGACGGCATGACGCCAATGCTGATCGGCCACAGCCAGGGCGGCATGCAGGCGGTCAAGGTGCTCCACGTGCTCGCCGGCGGCTACAGTCCGGCGGTGCCCGTCTGGAATGTGCAGACCGACTATGCCGAGAGCCGCACGGCGATCGTCGATCCGCTGACCGGCCGGCAGGCGCCGGTCGTGGGCGGTTTCCGCGTGGTCTATGCGTCGGCCGTGGGCGCGGGTGGCGCCGCATTCCTGCTCCCCAACCAGTGGAGCCTGCTGGGTCGCCTGCGCACGATTCCCGATTCCGTCGAGGAATTCACGGGTTACGTGATCGACCTCGACCTGTGGGCGTGGACATTGCCCGGGGTCGATGCGACCCGGACGTTCCGCATCGGCGGCAAGGCGGTAGTCCGCAACGTGACGCTCGACGCCGTCAACAACCACGTGCTGCTGCCGGTCACCGACGAGTTGCCCGACAATCCGGCCGCGCGTGCCTGGATCGACGCCTACGTGCCCGGCACCACGGTACCCGCGCCGTCCGACACCGGCGAGAACATCCTGTGGGCGGCGGACGTCTGGTACAGCGTGAAGAAATTCTGGGTGATCGAAGCCCAGCGGCTGATCCTTGCGCGTCGCGCCAGCCCGCGACCGCCGGTGGCCGGCAAGTTAGAATAGGCACCTTTGCCCGCCGGAGTTTGCGGCCGCATGGCCGGTCCGGCAGGGCTTCACCCCCGGCAGGAATCGGCGGCGGCGGGTCGCGCCCACGCGGCGGCGGCGCCGTCGTCCGGTTCGCAAAGGCTTTCATTATGGCAGGTGCGTTGGCGGGAAAAGTGGCGCTCGTCACCGGCGCATCGCGTGGCATTGGCCGCGCCATCGCCGTCAAGCTCGCCTCCGCGGGGTGCGACGTCGCCGTCAACTATTACAACAGCGCCGAGGCGGCCGAGGCGCTGCGCGCCGAGATTCGCGCGTCGGGCCGGCGGGCGTGCGCGATCGCCGGCAGCGTCGGCATTCCCGACAGTGTCGACGAGATGTTCGCGGAGTTCGGCCGCCATTTCGACCGCCTCGACATCCTGGTGTCGAACGCGGCGTCGGGCGTGTTGAAGCCCACCGTCTCAATGACGCTCAAGCACTGGCGCTGGTGCATGGAGACCAACGCGCTGGCGTTGAACCTGCTCACGCAGCGGGCGCTGCCGATTTTTGGCGGCGATGCCCGCGTCATCGCGATGTCGAGCCTGGGCGCGCAGCGCGCGATGCCCGGCTACGGCTTCATCGGTGCATCGAAGGCGGCGCTGGAAGCGCTGGCACGGGCACTCGCGCAGGAGCTAGGGGCCCGGGGCGTCCGCGTCAATGTCGTCAGCGCGGGTGTCGTCGACACCGACGCGCTGCGCTACTTTCCGAACCGCGAGGAGTTGCTCGCCAATTTCTCGCAACGGACGCCGGCCGGCCCGGTGCTGACGCCCGACGACGTGGCCGGGGCCGTCTACCTCCTGTGTCTGCCCGAGGCGCGGATGATCAACGGGCACACGCTGGTGGTCGACGGCGGCTTCGCCATTTCCGGATGAGCGCGCGATGACGATGCCCATTGCCTCCGGCCTGGCCGGCAAGTCGGCGATCGTGACCGGCGGCAGCCGCGGCATCGGCCGCGCGATCGTCGAGTTGTTCGCCGCCGAGGGCGCCGATGTCACGTTCTTCTATCGCGACAACGCGGACGCCGCGGCAGCCGTGGTGGCGGCGGCGCACGCCGCCGGGCACGCGGTCGTGGCCGAGCGCGTCGACGTGCGCGATTCGGCCGCCTGCGCGGAGGCGGTCGAGCGCATTGCCGAGCGCTGCGGCGGGCGCATCGACGTGCTGGTGAACAACGCGGGCACGATCCGCGACAATCCCCTCGCCGGCTTCTCCGATG
>JBDTNR010000160.1:0-7275 GCA_039933655.1 Betaproteobacteria bacterium
AGCGTGTCCTGCAGCTGATCGCGGAATCCGAACGCGCCGCCGCTCTGGTAATACCCGCTGCGCGCCCACAGGCGGCACGCCAGCGTCTGGTAGAGGAGCCAGCCGTTGCAGAGGACGTTGAGCGCGTCGTCGGGCGTTTCCACGCGCACGGTGCCGAGCCTCGCCTGCCATTGCCGGCGCGCGTCAGCGAGCGCTTCCCGCGCGATCGCCGCGCCGCGGAAGCGGTGCGCCAGGTTCCTGGCGTCCTCGGCGTCGCGCCCGACGCCCAGCCGGAACGACACTGCACGCGATTCGTCCACCGCCAGTTCCAGCGTCACCTGCAGCGCCGCGCACGAATCGAGTGCAGGCCCCGTCTTGCCCGAAAGGCGTGTCCGCGACATCGCGGCCGGCGCCGCCAGCGTGCGGTTGCGTCCGATGAACTCGGTGCGATCGCAAGTGTGCGTCCGCGTTCCGTCGTCGACGTCGAAGAACGCCACCCGGTTCGCGAATTCGGTGTTGTAGGGGTTGCGGGCGAACAGCGTCCCGGTCTTCGGGTCCCGTTCGGTCACGACGTGCATCACCGATTTGGGCCGCAGGTCGCCGAGCACCCATTCCACGTAACCGGTGGCGGAGATGCGCCGTGGCCGCCCCGACGTATTGCGCAGCGCAAGCGTGGCGAACTTGACCGCCGCGTCGCCGGCGACGTAGACGCATAGTTCCGTCGCGATGCCGTCTTCGTGGTGCTCGAACACGGTGTAGCCGAAGCCGTGCCGCGTCACGTAGGCGGTGCGACCGCGGGCGGGCAACGGTGCGGGCGACCAGTAATGCCCGCTTTCCTCGTCGCGCACGTAATAGGCCTCGCCGCTCGCGTCGCCGACGGGGTCGTTGTGCCACGGTGTCAGGCGGAACTCGTGGGCATTCTCCGCCCAGGTGTAGCTGCCGCCGCTCTCGGACACGATCGTGCCGAAGTGCGGATTCGCGAGAACGTTCGCCCATGGCGCGGGCGTGCGACGTTCGCGATCGGTCGTGATGACGTACTCCGTCCCGTCGGGCGTGAAGCCGCCGAGCCCGTTGGCGAGGATCAGCAGCGGTGCCGGTGCCAGGGCGGCGGCCGAAGCCGGTTCGCGTTCCCGCTCGGGTACGAGGCGCGGAACACGCACGACCGCCGGCGGACGTCCGGCGATCTGCTCGGCCAGCGTGCCGTTGGCGTCGGAGACGATGGCGCGGGCGACCGACTCGAGCAGCACGCGATCCTCGTCGGAAATCTGATCGCCGCGGCGGACGAAGATGCCACCGGGCCGGTCCATCATCTGGGCTTCGACGCGCGCGGCGATGAGCCCCATGATCTGGTCCTGCAGCAACTGCCGGTATCCCGCGTGATCCTCGTTCCAGATGACGAGATCCACCGCGAGGCCCTTGAGGCGCCAATAGGCATGCGCCTGCACGAGCTGGCGCACGAGGTCGATGTTGGCGACTTCCGCGATGCGCAGCAGGACGATCGGCAGGTCGCCGGATATCGCATACCCCCAGAGCCCGGATTGTCCGCGGCGATTCCTGGCGATGACGCCGGCGTCGGCGCGCAGCGACGCATTGGCGAAGAGGATCGAGTTGGCCAGCCGGGCGTAGAGGCGCGCGTCGGTTTCCGTGGCGTTGATCTGGCGCAGCACGACCTGGGCGTGCGTCCACGCCAGTTCCACGACACGGTCGGCGAGTCGCGCGTCCTGGTACTTCAGGACGAGCGCGATCGCTGCCGATCGCGATTCGGCGACGCCGTACACCATGTCGATAGTCGCCGCCTCCTCGGGTTCGAGCGTGATGCGGGTGCGGATGGCGACGACCGGATCGAGGACCGACCCCGCGCTGCCGGAAAGCGGGCCGGCGGTACGCATCGCGTCCGGCGCGGCAGGCGTGTTGCCGCGGCCGACAAAGCGCATGCGATCGGTTTCATAGGAGAAGGTGGACGCTGCCGCGCCGTGGCCGGCCATCAGGTGAAACATCCACGGCGGCTCCTCGCCGGGTGAGCGCGGTCGGCGCGTGCACAGGATCGCCTGCTCGCGTTGCGCGATTTCCGTCTCCACGAAGAGGTTGCTGAAGGCAGGATGCATCGCGTCTTCCGCCGCGGGCGCGAGGACGATTTCCGCATAGCTCGTGATCTCGAGTACTCGGCGCACGCGCGAGCGGTTGACGATGCGCAGCCGCCGCAACTCGATGTCGTCCTCGGGGGAGACGGCGATCTCGGTGTGCACGTCGACGCCGTGGTCGCGACGCCGGAACTCCGCGCGCCCCTCCGAGAAAATTGCTTCGTACTGTTCGGCGGGCGCCCCCACGGGGTGGTGCGCCGTCGACCAGGTGGCGCCGCTGCCGACGTCGTGCAGGTAGCAGAAGCTGCCCCAGTTGTCGCACGTCGCATCCTCGCGCCAGCGGGTGACTGCGAGGTCCTTCCAGCGGCTGCTGCCGCCACCCGCATTGGTCACCATGACGTGGTAGCGCCCGTTCGACAGCAGTTGCACTTCGGGTGTGGCCGTATCCGGTCGACCGATCACGCGGATGGTGGCGTCCGCAAGCTCGGGACCGGCGCGGATGCCCGTCAGCCGCGCGACGTAGGGAGAAAGCGCCGCGGATTTCGGAACGCGTTCCTGCAACAGCAAAAGCGTTGCCTGGAACAGCGGGTCCGACACGAAGCGCCGCTGCATCGGCCGATCCAGCAGCGCGTGGCCGAGCGCGAGCATGCTCATCCCCTGGTGGTGCGCCATGAACGAGCGGACGACCACACTCTCCTGTCCGCGCGGCAGCCGCGCCGGTGTGTAGTCGATCGCCTCGAAGAGGCCAAAGCGACCCGCCAGGCCCAGTGCGGATAGCCGCTGCAGGTTCTGGCATGCGGCCTCCGGCGCGATCATCAGCGCCATCGCCGATGCGTACGGCGCGACGACGACGTCCTCGGCAAGGCCGCGCTTCAGGCCCAGACCGGGAACGCCGAATGCGCGATACTGATAGTTGAAGCCGGCGTCGACGGCGTTGTAGCCCGATTCCGACATGCCCCACGGCAGGCCGAGCTGCCGCCCGTAGGCGATCTGGCGATCCACCGCGGCGTGGTACGTCGCATCGAGCAGCGTGTTCTCGTACGTCGGCATCACCAGCAGCGGCATCAGGTACTCGAACATCGACCCGCTCCACGACAGGAGCACCGGCCGGGTGCCCGTCGACGTCAGCAGTCGCCCCAGCGCGAACCAGCTTTCCTGCGGCGCCTTGGCCTGCGCGATCGCCACGAAGTTTCCCAGCCGCGCTTCGGAGGCAAGCAGATCGTAGTAGCTCGGGTCGCGTAGGCGGGTGTCGACGTTGTATCCGATGGCGAACAGATGGCGCGAAGCGTCGTAGAGGAAGCCCAGGTCCATCTGGGCGAGCCCCTCGCATTGCCCGGCGAGTTGACCGATACGTGCGATGCGCTCCTGCGCGTGCGCGCTGGCGGACTCGGCGAGCCGCTCCACGTCGTCGAGCCACACCCGTTTCGCCTCCGACGCCGCGGTGGCGCGCGCGCGCGCGACCTGCGGCGCCAGCGCCGCCTGCAGATTCGCGAGTTCACGCAGCGTCGGAATGGGCGCCAAAGCCGGAAGCTCGGCCAGTGTTTCCGCCAGCGACGGCAACCCGAGCCAGGGCGCACACCACAGGAGGTCATCCATGGCATCGCCGCATTGCGCCACCAACGACTGCGCCCACGCGACTGCGTCGTCGGTGGTGGAGGCGGTGGTGGATGCGCCAGCGAGCTCTGCGGCGACGGCGGCGATCTCCACCTGCAGTCCGGCGAGCCGCTCCTGTGCAGCGGTGACGGTGGCCGGGGGCGCATCGCAGGCGGTGTCGAGACTGCGCAGCAGTTGCACGACGGCGGACGGAAGATCGATCCCGAGCGTCTGCGCGAGCACTCGCGCCGTATCGGCCAGGCCCGTGAACAGGCGCGACTCGAGGACCCGTTCCCCGGGCAGCGCCGCGAGCCCGACGCGCAATGTCAGCAGGTGTCCTGCCAGATTGCCGCTGTCGACCGACGAGATGTAGCGGGGTGCAAGCGGCTCGAGCGACTGCGTGTCGTACCAGTTGAAGAAGTGCCCCTCGAATCGTTCGAGCGAATGCATCGTTTGCAGCATGTTGCCGACGCGCCCAACCAATCGCCCTGTCGTCAGGTAGCCAAAGTCGTGCGCGGCGAGGTCCGCCAGCAGCGCCATGCCCATGTTCGTGGGCGACGTGCGCCGCGCGAGCGTGGCAACGGGAATCTCCTGGAAGTTGTCGGGCGGCAACCAGTGGTCGTCGGGACCGACGAAAGTCTCGAAATATGCCCACGTCCGCCGTGCCAGCACGCGGAGAAACACCGTCTGCTCGAGCGTGAGGCGGACGCTGCGCGGAACGAGCGGGCGGCTCAGCCACCACGCGAGCGCGGGCGCGACGAGCCACAGCAACAATAGCGGCGCCGCGACCGGCAACGCCGTCGGATTGGCGGAGATGAGCCAGGCGGCCACGGCGAGCGCGCTGAACGGGGCCACCCACATCGTCCGAAGGGACGCGGAGAGCGACGTGGGGTCGCGGCGATGCTGCTCGCTCGACGGCGTCCATTCGAGCAGGTGCCGGCCGGTGACGAGCATTCGCCAGTGCGTGCGCAGGATCGCCCCGGCGCTGAACGAGGCCTCGTACGGGAGGCACGCCAGCGAAAATGCGATCTGCGCGACGCGCCGGCCCATGGTCCTGGCAACGAACGCGAGATGCTGCGCAAGTGGAACGTCGGCCGGCTTCTGCGAGAGTTCGAGCAGCGACGCCGCCAATGACGGCAGGACCACGATGCCGAGTGCGGCCATCGTCCACCACCACGCGGGCGCCAGTATCGTCCATCCGGCCAGCAGCAGGAGCAACAGCGCCGGCGGGAAGGCGCTGCGCCGGAGATTGTCGAAAAGCTTCCATTGCGCCAGGTAGGAGAGGGGATTGCGTGGGCGCACGCCGGCGGCGCCGGGCACCCGTCGCCACAGCCAGCCCGCCAGTTGCCAGTCCCCGCGGATCCAGCGGCGGCGGCGGCTGACGTCGCCGCTGTAGCGCGATGGATAGTCGTCGTACAGCACGACGTCGGTGATGAGCCCCGACCGCGCATAGCTGCCTTCGAGCAGGTCGTGGCTCAGGATCCGGTTTTCCGGAAACCGGTCCTTCAACGCACGCTCAAAGGCGTCCACGTCGTAGATGCCCTTGCCGACGAACGAACCTTCGTCGAAGGCGTCCTGATAGACGTCGGAGACGGCGCGCGTGTACGGATCGATTCCCGCCTCGCCGCCGAACATGCGTGCAAATCGCGACCGGTTGGAACCGGGGAGGCTCGTCACGACGCGCGGCTGGAGGATGCCGTAACCGGTGGTAACCCGTTGCAGTGCGTCGTCGTATTGCGGCAGGTTCAGTGGATGCGCCATCGCGCCCACCAGCTGGCGCGCGGCGTCGCGCGGCAGCTGGGTGTCGGTATCGAGCGTGATGACGTACTTCACGCCGCGCAGGACCTGGGTGTCGCCGACGATCGTCAAGAAACGCGCCGCCGCGCCGTCACCGCCGCGCAACAGCGCGTTGAGGTCGGCAAGCTTGCCGCGCTTGCGCTCGTATCCCATCCACGTCCGCTCGCGCGGGTTGAAGATGCGGGGCCGATGCAGCAGATAGAACACGTCGCCGGGCGCCGCCGCTGCCGATGCGGCGGGGTACTTGTCGTTCAAAGCGCTGATCCGCTGCTGCGCCAGTTGCAACAGCGCGGCATCGTCCGGATGCGTTGCGTCGGGCGCGTCGAGAAAATCCGTCAAGAGCGCAAAGTGCAGGTTCGCGTCCTGGTTGGCGAGAAAGCGGACTTCCAGCGCTTCGGTCAACTCGTCGATGCCCTCACGACTCGCGAGCATGGCGGGAATCGCCACCAGCGTGCGCGACTTGATCGGTATGCCCTCCGAAAAATCCATGCGCGGCAACGGGCGTGGGGGCACGAACAGCGACAGCAGCCAGTGGACGAGCCCGACCGCCAGCTGACTGGCGGTGACGAGCGCGACGACGACGACCAGTGCCATCAGCGCCACCGGCAACGCGCTGGGATACGCCTTGGCGATCATCCCGGCGGCCACAAGCCAGGTCAGCGTGGCGATGGCCGCGAGATAGGCGCTGGTGGGCGCGCTGGATCGTCGTTCCGGCGCGTCACCGGCACGCGCACTGCGCGCTCCGACCGCGCGTTCCAAGAGGGGCCGGCCCGCGTCGATCAGGTAATAGCCGACGTGCGAGCGCCGAGGGTGGGTGGTCATCGCCGCAGCGTTCTCGTGCGCGAGGCGGATGGCGCTTCGTGCCACGTCCAGTTCCGACAGCGGGCTGCGCTTGGCCAGCTGCTCGACGGCGTGACGGTAGTGGTCGCGCGTCCCGAAATCCATGGCGCCGTACGCCCCGCCCGGATCTTCGCGGAGCTTGTGCTCGACGACGCTCATCGTCTCGACGAACGTGCGCCAATCCATCGCGCCCAGAAAACGCAGGCTGCCGATGCTGTTGCTGATCGAGACCTGGTTGGCCGCCTGCTGCTGCCCCCCCGCCTGCACCAGCTGCTCGATCGTGACGTGGGATTCCGAAAGCCGCTGCTCGATCCACGTGAGCGGCAATGCCAGTGCCGGACCGTGCCCCTGCAGTCGCCTTGACAACTCCGCCACAAATGCCGTCGTCATCGGCGGATTCGAGCGCGCCATGTCGGCGATCACCAGGATCAGGCTCTTCGGGTCGCTTTGCGCCGTTTCCTTCATCTGGTCGGCCCAGCCGTCGGCGAGATCCCGGTCAACTCTGCCGGCGGCGACATCGGCCGCGACACGGCGCAGGTTTTCGATCAGCGCCAGCCGCAGCATGATCGGAATCGCCCAGAGCTCTCCCAGCGTGATCGGCGTGACGGTTTGATAGGCGGTGACGAAACGCGAAAGGCTCGCCGGGTCGACGCGCCCGTCGCCGTGCGCGATCGTGTCCAGCGCGATGTTGTAGACACGGGGAAGGCCGGCCGAAGGGCCGTTGGCGAGCCGCGGCAACTCGCGGCTGTAGTTCCGGGGCAGGTGCCGCTTGGCCGTGCGTATCTGCTCCTCGATCAGGTAGTAGTTGTCGAGCAGCCATTCCCCCGCCGGCGTGATGGGGCGGTTTGCCCGCAACGCATTCATCAGCAGGTCGCAGGCGTCGAGCAGCACGGCCTCGTTCGCCGCGAGCCTGGGCAACAGCTGGTCCGGCCCGCGATGGGGCGTCAGCCGGTGCGCGGCCGCGAGCGTCTTGCCGTGGTGCTCC
>JBDTNR010000161.1:0-7257 GCA_039933655.1 Betaproteobacteria bacterium
CGCAGGTGACGATGCTGCCCGACGAGGTGGTGATGCTCGCCGGCAGCTGGCGGTCGGCCCTGGCGCCACTGCTCGAGCGACGCATGGGCCCGCGCAAGGCCGTTCTCGCTGCGACGGACTCGCCGGCGTTCGTATGGAACTTGAGCGCGACCAGTTCGCCATCCTCGTCGACGGCAACACGCACCGGGCGCCCCGGCCGCAACTGGTACAGCGGGCGCGCCTGCGGATCGGTGCGCAGGAACTGCATGGCGGCGGGATCGTCCATGCCCGCGCGCGCGAGCAGGCTGCCGATCGTGTCGCCGCGCTGGATGCGCTCCTCGCGCCAGTACGTCGAGTTGACGTCGTGGGCGTCCGGCAGCGACGGCAGTGCCAGCGCGCGCTCGATGTTCTGCGTGGGCACCGACTCCAGGACCGTGTCGGGTGCCAAGCCGAAGGCCGCGACACCCGACAGGCTCAGGATCGCCAGCACCAGCCACTGGCCGGGCGTCGGCAGCCGGCGCGCGGCGCTCGAATGAGGCCCAGGGGACGCGGCAGGCGATTGCGCTAAAATCGGAGGTTTGCTTGCGGCCAACAGTGCGTACCTTTCCGGAAAGTCCGGCGATTCTAGCAAACATCGAGTCGGGTAACGACGACAAATCCGCCAATCGTATACCGATCAACAGGCTGTGCCCCCGGGCGCGGCCGCAGGAAGCCTAAGTCATGTCCGTGGACGTCGCCCAGCAACTCGCCGTGTTCAAACGCGGCGCCGACGAACTCCTGGTGGAAGCCGAAGTCGCGAAAAAGCTCGCGCGCGCCGCTGCCACCGGGCTGCCGCTGCGGATCAAACTCGGCCTGGACCCGACGGCGCCCGACATCCACCTCGGGCACACCGTCGTGCTGAACAAGATGCGGCAGCTGCAGGACCTCGGCCACCACGTGATCTTCCTCATCGGCGATTTCACGTCGATGATCGGGGACCCGTCCGGTCGCAACGACCAGCGCCCGCCGTTGTCCCGCGAGCAGATCGAAGCCAACGCGAAGACCTATCACGCGCAGGCATCGAAGGTCCTGGACCCCGAGCGCACCGAGATCCGCTACAACTCCGAATGGAGCGAGCCGCTGGGCGCCGCCGGGATGATCAAGCTCGCCGCGAAATACACGGTGGCGCGGATGCTCGAGCGCGACGACTTCGCCAAGCGCTTCGCCGGCCAGCAATCGATCGCCATTCACGAGTTCCTCTATCCGCTGATGCAGGGATACGACTCCGTTGCGCTCAAGGCGGATATCGAGCTGGGCGGCACCGATCAGAAGTTCAACCTGCTGGTCGGGCGCGAGCTGCAGCGGCACTACGGACAGGAGCCGCAGTGCATCCTGACAATGCCGCTGCTCGTGGGTCTCGACGGCATCGACAAGATGTCGAAGTCCAAGGGCAACTACATCGGCATCACTGACGGCGCAGGCGAAATGTTCGGCAAGCTGATGTCGGTCTCCGACGTCCTCATGTGGAGTTACTTCGAACTGCTGTCGTTCCGGTCGCTGGACGAAATCGCGCTGCTGAAGCGCGAATGCGACGGCGGCCGCAACCCGCGCGACGCCAAGGTGCTGCTCGCGAAGGAAATCGTCGCACGGTTCCATTCGTCCGCCGCGGCGGACGCGGCACTTGCTGAGTTCGAGGCGCGGTTTCGCGATGGCGCGATGCCCGAGGACATGCCCGAAGTGGCGCTCGCCACCGCGGGTGCGGGACTCCCGATCGCGCAGCTCGCCAAGCAGGCGGGACTCGTCGAATCGACGTCGGAGGCGTTGCGGCTGATCGCGCAGCGCGGGCTGAAGGTCGACGGCGACGTCGTCGCCGACAAGGCGCTCGTGCTGCCGGCCGGAAAGACGTTCGTCGTGCAGGCAGGCAAGCGAAAATTCGCGCGGGTTACGCTCAACTGATCGAGGCACCAACGGTGCCTGCGGGAGACCACGATGCGGTTCGTGTCGGCGCTGCTGTACTCGCTGCTGATGAACGTGGTCCCGCTGGTCAAGGTGATCGCCACGGGGCGCTCGCCTGCGGTGCTGCTCCTCCTGTACTGGTTCGAGACCGTGCTGCTGCTCGTCACGGGCGCCATTCGCATCGTCCTGCACCGCCGCGCCACGGACCGGGCCGGACACTACGCGTCGATGAGGGTCACGTCGGAACACGAGGCGGGTGTCGACGAGGCGCGAGGCTCGCTCTCCGACGGGAACGCCTACCTGCGCGGCTTCCTCGGCATCACCGTGATCTTCACGATTGCGCACGGCGTGTTCGTCGTGCTGCTCGTGTTCCTGTTCAAGATCGCGGGTCCGGTCTCGTGGGCCGACGCGCGGGCCGCGTTGCTGTATGTGATCTTCGTGCAGGGACTCTTCCTGCTGTGGGATGTGCCGCGCGTGCCGCACTGGAGCTTCGCGGCGCTCTCAACCAACGTGGGATCGGTGTCGCTGCGCGTGCTCGTCACCCAACTCGGACTGATCTTCGGATTGCCGGTGGCGGGCATGACCGGCTCGCCGTGGGGATTCGTCGGCACCTTCATCGCGCTGCGCGCCTTGGGCGACGCCTGCATCGAGTGGATGCAGGGCCTGATCCGGCAACGTGACCTGTCGCCGGGCATGGCGCGCTTCCTCGCACGCACCAGCAAGAAGGCGCCGGAGTCGGTGGAGGCCGAGTTCGACGCGATGAAGGCGCGCGGCAAGGAGGTGGAAGCGCTGCTCGAATTGCCGATCGGGCAGGCGCGGTACCCCTCGCGAGCTGCCGCGGGCAATGAGGGTCAGACTCGAGTTTCCTGACCAGACTCGCCGTGCCGCTGCTCCCCAGCGAAACTCGAGTCTGACCCTCATTGCTGCTCATTGGTGATGCTACATCGCGGATACCACCGCGGGCGCGGTTCGCTCAGGGGTCAGCAGGATCTGATGGACCGGATCGCCAGCCCCTTCCGGGCCGGACGCATACGCGCACTTCAGCGTCACCGTGATCTTGCCCTTCACCACGGTGCCGACGGCTTCGCCGGAACCGCCGGCGCAGGCTGTGCGAAGGTGGGCAATGCGGCCACGACGGCGACCGCCAGTGTCAACAGCGAATGAAGGGCCGGCGGAGGGTACGCGCCTACGCGGGGTTCATCGCGCGATGTTGGCGCAGCATCTCGCGCGGCGCACTACGCCATTCCGGGATTGCCCTTCATGCCGGTGATGGTCGGAACGTTGAGCGTTCGCGGCGGTATCGTCTTTTTCGCGCGCAGGTACCGCGCGCACACATCCCAGATGGCTTCGCCGCCGGCGGCTCGTGCCTCCTCGGAGACCGGCGCCCAGCCGGCGACCTTGTACTTCTTCGCGGCGTCGATGGGCTTGCCGCCGAGTTCCATCCGCGAAATCCGCGCACCTGCAGCGGCCAACGGATCGATCGCGTACTTCAATCCGCCGACGCGCACCATGTCGCCGCCCTGCTGGTAATACGGGTCGGGATTGAAGAGATTGTCGGCGACGTCCTCGAGGACCGCCTTGATCGTTTCGCCGGTCAGTTCGTTGACGGTCACGTACGGGTACGTGATCGCCGTCTGGTCCATCAGGTGCTCCATCCGGATCGCCTGGCCGGGCAGCAGTGTCGTGCCCCAGCGGAATCCGGGCGAGAACGCAATCTCCGTGTTCTTCTCGGCCATCAGCGCTTCGAGGATCAGCTGGTCGGACGTGCCGTTGAAGTTGCCGCGGCGGTACAGGAGGCCCTCCGTCGTCGCGAGTCTCTCGTCGAGCTTCGCGGCGTAGGGTGCGCGCAGCTTCGTGATCAGCGCGCTCATCGCCGGATCAGCCGGCAGCAGCGCGCTGAACACCGGCAGCAACCGGTAGCGGAAATCGGCGACCTTGCCGCCCTTCACGTCGAGATCGAGGACCGCGAGGAATTTGCCATTGCTGCCGGCATTGCCGACGAGCGTCTTGCCGCTGCGGTTGGCCACCAGCGTCGGCTGCGGCACGCCGTCGTGCGTGTGCCCGCCCAGGATCGCGTCGATGCCGGTCACGCGCGACGCCATCTTGAGGTCGACGTCCATCCCGTTGTGCGAAAGCACGACGACGGCCTGCGCGCCCTTCGCGCGCGCGTCGTCGACGACCTTCTGCATCTCCTCTTCCTGGATGCCGAACGTCCACTCGGGCACGAAGTAGCGCGGATTGGCGATCGGCGTGTACGGGAACGCCTGGCCGACGACCGCCACAGGAACGCCGTTGATCTGGCGCATCACGTAGGGCTTGAACACCGCGTCGCCGAAGTCCGTCGTCTTGACGTTCTGCGCGACGAAGTCGATCTTCCCGGCGAACTCGCGCTCGACGATTTCCTTCACGCGATCGGCGCCATACGTGAACTCCCAGTGGCCCGTCATGACGTCGACGCCGAGCTGCTTCTGCGCGTCGACCATGTCCTGCCCCTTTGTCCACAGCGCAGTCGCGGAACCCTGCCACGTGTCGCCGCCGTCGAGCAGCAGCGCTCCCGGGCGCGTCGCCTTCAGCTTCGCGACCAGCGTCGCAAGGTGCGCAAAGCCGCCCACCTTCCCGAACGCCTTCGCGGCGTTCGTGAAATCGAGGTAGGTGAACGCGTGCGCATCGCGCGTGCCGGGCGCGATGCCGAAGTGCTTGAGCAGGTGCTCGCCGACAAGGTGGGGTGGCTTAGCAGTCGAGGCGCCAACGCCGAGATTCACGTTCGGCTCGCGAAAATAGATCGGCATGAGTTGCGCGTGGCAGTCGGTGAAATGGAGCAGACTGACGTTTCCGAACGGTTTCACCGCCCTGTCGTAAAACGACGCATCGGCGGCGCCGCCCTGGGCGGAAACGCTGCCGACGGGCAGGCCGGCGGCGGCGGCCACGGCAATGGCTTCCAGGAATTCGCGACGGTTCATCGGGTGCTCAGGCCGTGGCGTTCCCGCGTGCTCTCGGGGACGGGACCGCGCAGTCCTTGGTTCGCCTGACGCCGCTGGATCCCCGCCTGCGCGGGGATGACATCGCGAATTGCATTCGCGATGTCACTTGTTGACCGGCGAGTTGGGATCCATCAGCAGCGCCACCAGATCCTTGACCTGCGCCTCGCTCAGAATCTGGCTGTGGCCGAAGCGCGGCATGGTGGAGCACGCGCTGTAGGCTTCCGCGTTCCAGACCTTGCCGTACGCATATTTGCGGGTCTCGTCGGTGTAGCCGCGCAGCTTGCCGAACTGGTAGAGCGTCGGGCCGATCGTCCCGTACGAGACTTCCTGCGGCGCGAGCTGATGGCACGCGTAGCAGTTGCCGCCGACGGGGCCCTTGGGATCGTCGGAGTACTGCTTGCCGCGGCCTTCCTGCGCGATCTTCTCGCCGTTTTTCCAGTCACCCAACAGCTTGCCGTCGGCGGGCCACTTGATCGAAGCGAAGTTGGCCTTCTCGATCCTGTCGACGACGTCCTTCGGCGGCACCTTGCCGGCGTACTCGCTGCAGAGCTTCTGCGTTTCGTCCTGGTCCAGACGATCAAGGCCGGCCTGGCCCTTCGCCTTGAACGACGCCTTCAGCATCTGCGTGGCCTTGGCGGTGACGTCGGCATCGGAGGGGGCGGTCGCGCAGCCGATCAGCACGGCCGCGGCGCCAACGACGGTCGTCCACGCAATGATTGCCTTGTTCATGATGTCCCTTTCAGCGCTTGATCGCGGGCGCATCGAACGCGGCCCCGTTGGCATTCTTGGCGAGGAACATCGTCAGCGCGATCGAAGCGTCCGACGCGAACACGAGTTCGGGAAAACGCTGCTGACGGAAGCAGTCGTTCAACCGCCACTGGAAGCTGCGCAATTCGCCCTGCGACACGCGATAGGCGGGCCATGTCGTGTACGCCTTCTGCGCACCCGACGTCGTCGTCAGGTTGGGCAGGTCCTGCAGGCGAATGCGCTGGTTGTCGACGCCATGACACGTGGAGCAGGCGAAGTCATGCGACCCGCCGCGAAAATAGAACATCTTCTCGCCCAAGCGGTACATCTCCTTTTCCTTCGGATGCGCGTCGGAGACGTTCATCTTGATGCCGCGCGACTCCGCCGTGACGTAGGCGACGAGTGCTTCCATGTCGGCCTTGTTGTTGGGACCGCCGAACGGGTTCTTCTTGGCGTCGGCCTCGCTCATGCCCTGCAGCTTCACGCGGCACCAGACGAGGCGCGTCTCGAGATCCATCACGCGGTCGGCGTCGGCGAAGTAGCGCGGCAACTGCGTGTACGCACCCTTGACCACGCCGGGGCCGAGGCCGAGGTCGCACTTCTCGAGTGACACCTTGGCGGGGCCGCTCGGCTGCTTCCACATGCCTTCGCCACGGGCCTCCCACAACTCGGCGGGATTGCCGTCCTGCAATGCGGCGCGATACTTGGCGATCTCGTCGATGGTGGACGTCTGGGCCAGCGCGGCATCCGTGGCCAGGGCGACTGCGAACGTCAGAACGGCCAGGCGGGTGGGAGCCCGCCAGCGGGACTTCATCATGTACGCCTCCTAAATTGACTGCGCCGAAGGTACTGCGGACTCCGGCAATACGGGTCGCGTCGTCGGTGCTTGCGCATGCCACCGATCGCGCGATGGGCTTAAGATCGCCTGCGGCACTTCCACCGCCGCACTGCGCCCGCCAGGCGGGCGCAGTGCGGCGATGTTTGGTTCGTTACGCAATCGTGGCTTCGTCGGTCCGCTTGTCGCCGCGGTTGTCGGTCCACTCGATCTTCACCTTCTCGCCCTTGGCGCCGCCCTTGAACTTGAACGACAGGAACGGATTCTTCGACACCGCCGGGCCCCACTGCGCCGTCAGCACCGTCTTGCCGTTCCACGTTGCCGTCACGTTCTGGATGAACCACGCCGGGATGACCTTGCCGGCCGAGTCCTTGCGTTGCCCGGTTTCCATCTCATGGTTCATCAGCACCTTCACCTCGGTTGAATCGCCGGTGACGTTGGCGCGAATTCTCATCGGATCTGCCATTGCTCTCTCCTCAGTTTCTCTCGGTTGGGGACATCAACCGCCGCAGCCGCCAAGCGTCACCTTGATTTCCTTCGACGCCACGTAGTATTTGCCGTCCGCCTTGACCAGCGCGTAGACGTTCGAACTCTGGCCCATCTTCACCCGCGTCGACAGCGACGGCTCGGTGCCGGCCGGGATGTCGAACATCGCGACCAGCATGTTGGGGTTCTTCTCGACCAGGATCGCGATGGATTCCGTCTTGGGAATCGTGCTCGTCACTCCCACCGGCACGACCGCGCCGTTCTCGGCGATGTCGGGCGTCTGGAAGAACGTGA
>JBDTNR010000162.1:0-7248 GCA_039933655.1 Betaproteobacteria bacterium
GCCGCACGTGTGGGCGGCTCGTGACCCGCCGCACGCTTCCCGCGTGGCCCTATCCGCGGCTGTGCGCGCATCGCGGCGCCGGCAAGCTCGCCCCCGAGAACACGCTGACGGCGATGCGCGTCGGCCACGCGCACGGCTACGCGATGGTCGAGTTCGACGTGAAGCTCGCCGCCGACAACGTCGCGTTCCTGTTGCACGACTCGACGCTGGAGCGGACGACGAGCGGCCGCGGCCGCGCCGACGCGCTCTTGTGGCGCGAATTGTCGCGGCTCGACGCCGGCGGCTGGCATTCGGCGAAATACGCGGGCGAGATGCTGCCGACCTTCGCGGCGATCGCGCGCTGGGCGCGTGCCCACGGCATCGCCTGCAACGTCGAGATCAAGCCCACGCCGGGGCGCGAGCGCGAGACCGGCGCCGCCGCCGCCCTCGACGCCGCGTCGCTGTGGCGCGACGCGGAGGTGCCGCCGCTCCTGTCGTCGTTCGCGGAGGACGCCCTCGCGGCGGCGCGCGACGCGGTGCCGGGATTGCCGCGGGCGCTGCTGCTGGACGAGCTGCCGGCGGACTGGCTGGACCGTCTCGAGCGCCTGCAATGCGTGGCGCTCGATGCCAACCACGAGGCGCTGACGCGCGATGTCGTCGCGACGGCGCATCGCCACGGCTATCGCGTCTGCTGCTATACGCCGAACGACGCGACGCGTCTGCGCGAACTCGCCGAGTGGGGCGTGGATACGATCATCACCGACGCCGTGGACAGCATCGCCGCCGACAGCCTCGCGGGTTCGGCGCGGCCATAAGGCGGTCGGCGCCAGCGCGGCGCCACGCCGCGCGCAGAATCCGCTACGCCGCCGCGCGGACGTAGCTGCCCGGCGCCGGCTCCAGCGGCGGATAGGCGGCGTTGCCCGCATGTCTGGGCGCCGGATGCCGCGCACCGCCATGCGGCGCCAGCCACTGCGCCCAATGCGGCCACCAGCTGCCGGGCACCGACGCCGCGCGGGCGAGCCAATCGTCCGGGTCGTCGGTGATGAGGTCGTTGATCCAGTAGCTGCGGCGCGCCGGTTGCGGCGGATTGATCACGCCCGCGATGTGGCCGGAGGCGCCCAGCACGAACGCAACGTCGCCGCCGACGAGCGCCGTGGTCCGGTACGCCGAGCGCCACGGCACGATGTGGTCGCCGCGCGACGCGTACACGTACGTCGGCACCGTGATGCGCGCGAGGTCGACCGGCACCCCCGCCATGGTCAACGCGCCGGGCTCGCGCAACCGGTTGTCGACGTAGAGGTTGCCGAGGTAGTAGTGGTACATCGCGCCCGGCAGGTTGGTCGAATCGCCGTTCCAGTACAGCAGGTCGAACGCCGGCGGCGTCTCCCCCATCAGGTAGTTGTTGATGACGTAGTTCCAGACGAGCTCGTTGGCTCGCAGGCTCGCGAACGCGTTGGCGAGCTCGCTGCCGGGCACGCACTGGCCGGACATGAGCTGCGGCTCGCGCGCCGCCAGCATCTCGCGCGAAACGTAGACGCCGATCTCGCCCGGGTCCGTGAAATCCACCATCGTCGTCAACAGCGTCGCACTCGCGACACTCGCATCCTTGCGCGCCGCGAGCACCGCCAGCGCGCACGCGAGAAGCGTTCCGCCCACGCAAAAGCCAAGCGCGTTGACGGTCCTGCTGCCGGAAATTTCCTGCGCGACGCTAAGCGCGGTCAGCACGCCCTGTTCGATGTAGTCGTCCCACGTCAGGTGGCCGAGCCCGGGCGGGACGTTGCGCCACGACACGATGAACGTCGTATGCCCTTGCGCGACCGCATGCGCGACAAACGAGTTCTCGGGCCGGAGATCGAGGATGTAGTACTTGTTGATGCATGGCGGCACGATCAGCAGCGGCCGCTTGTGGACGGTCGGCGTCGTGGCGTCGTACTGGATGATCTCGATCAGGTCGTTGCGGAATACGACGCTGCCGGGCGTGACCGCGAGATTGCGGCCGACGGCGAACGCCTGCTCATCGGTCATCGTGATGCGACCCTTCTGCGCATCGTCGACGAGATTGCGCAGCCCCTGCACGAGGCTTCCGCCCTCGGTATCGATCGCCCGCGCCAGAACGTCGGGATTGGTGGCCGGAAAATTCGAGGGCGCGATGGCATCGAGATACTGCCGTGTGGCGAACAGGAGCCGCTGCTTGTCCGCCGGTGGCAGCGGCGCGAGTTGCGCCAGTTCGCGCACGTAGCCCGCGTAGAGCAGATACGACTGCCTGAGCCACGAAAAATACGCCTGCTCGCGCCATGCGGCGGCGCCGAACCGGCGGTCGCTTCCGGGCGTCGGCACCAGTTCCGGCAGCGCAGCGCCCACCGCGGACGCTTCCAGCGCGGCGCCCCACAGCGCCTGCAGTTGCGTCTGGAAGCGGGCGTTGAGTTCGGTCAGCTCCGCGGGGAGCAGTGCGGCGGGCGCCGTTTCCGGCGCCACTGGCGCAACGGGCGCGACGGCGGCGGACATCGCCTGGCGCCACCAGTCCGTCCATGCCTGCTGGGCGCTCTGCCATTGACCTGCGAGGTCGGCCCAGACGTTGGGATCGCGGGGATCGAGAGGAGCCATGATGGTTGCGGAGTTGACCGCGACCGTTGCTGGCCGCGAAGTACGCTGGTGCCGGAATGCGATGGTATCGTGACTCGCACTCGGAGCTCAACGCGGAGTCGAATCGATGCACATCCTGGTGATCGCATGGCTGTTCGTCGCGGCGCTGATGGCGATGACGCTGTCGAGCGCCGTGGCCGGCGTGGTGTGGTTTGCCGTCGTGGGCCTGCTGCCGGTCGTGCTGCTCGTCTTGATGACGGCGCGCCCACGGGCGCCGCGCGCGGATCGAAGCGATCGCTGAGCGTCGCGGCGGATGCCGGTTCGCGTGTCGCGTGGCGGATCGGCGGGAACCGGGACCAGCCCGGGCGCGGCGAAGCGGCCGAATGTTTCAGTGCTCGAACAGCAGGTGCACGCCGCCGATGATGGCCACACCCAGGACGATCGCCAGCATCTGCCTTGCCGTCTCGGCGGGTTCGGGCCGGCGGTGGAGGCTCGGAATGAGATCGGCCACCGCGACGTACAGCAGGCTGGCGGCGGCGACGGCGAGCACCGTCGGCAGCGCCTGCTCCAGCCCCGCCAGCGCGAAGTAACCGGCCAGGGCGCCCCCGAGCGTGGCGGCGCCCGCGGCGACGTTGTAGGCGAACGCGCGCGGACGCGTGAAGCCCGAGTGGAGCAGCACGGCGAAGTCGCCGACCTGCTGCGGCACGGCGTGCGCGACGATCGCCACCGTCGTCGCGACGCCGAGCCTCGCGTCGGTGAGGAAGGCGGCGGCGATCACGACGCCGTCGCAGAAATTGTGGACGCTGTTGCCGATGAGGATCATGACGCCGGACCGGCCGCCATCGCCGTGTCCACGATGCGCATGCAGCGCGTGCTCGTGCTCGGTCTCCTCCACGTCGTCGCGGTGCTCCTCGTGGCCGTGCGCGTGCCGCCACAGCACGAGCTTTTCCAGGAAGAAGAACGCGAGCAGGCCCACGAGCACGGTGAACATGACGTGACTCGCGCTGCCCTGTTCGAGCGCGTGCGGCAGGATCTCGATGAACACCGCGCCCAGCAGCGCGCCGACGGCGAACGACACCAGTCGCGAGATCCAGCCGGCATGCAATGCGAGCGTCGCCGCGGCAGCGAGCGTGGCGAGAATGCCCCCGGCGACGGCGGCGGCGACGATGCTGGCGAGCGTGGTCACGTGGGCAAGGAATGGTTCGCGCGGGCTATTGCGGAAGGCAGGAGCGGCTGAAGACCTGCAACTCGGTTGCATTGTAGCAGCGGCGATCCGCCATCGGCCGCGCCGCGGGCGCCGCACTGGCGGGCACGCCGAACGACGCGGATCGGCGAGTGGTCGCGGCAGATCGGGATCATCCTGGCCGCGGCGGACTTGAAGAGAGGTTCGCGCGCAAGGACGCCAAAATCAACTTTCGGCCGGCGGCGGCGCCGGATACCTGCCACGCCAGGACGCGTATGCAGCGAGTTGCCCGGCACCGAGGCCCGCGTCCACCGGCAGCGCCCGTGCGCTTGTCAGGGGTCCGCGAGCCACGCGACGAGCGCCATGCGGCCGCTCGCCTTGTCGCGGCGGTAGGAAAAAAAGCGCTCGGCATCGGCATGCGTGCACCAGTGGCCGCCGGCGACATCGGTGATGCCGGATGCGGCCAGCCGCCGCCGCGCCAGCGCGGGAAGATCGGCCAGCCACTTGCCATCGCGCAGCGGCGAAAAATGCGCGGCGGCGCCCGCGTCGTTGCCGCAATACATCCGGTGTACGTCGGCACCGACTTCGAACGCATGCGGGCCGATGGCGGGGCCGATCCATCCGACGATATCGTGTGCGGGCACGTTCATCGCCGCCACCGTCGCTTCGAGCACGCCGGCCGCGAGGCCGCGCCAGCCGGCGTGCGCGACGCCGAGGACGCTGCCCGCACGATCGGCGAAGAGCACCGGCAGGCAGTCGGCCGTGCGGACGGCAACCGCGATGCGCGGCGCGCGGACGATCGCGGCGTCGGCCTGTGGCGGCTGGACCCGCAGCGCGGCGGCGCTGCGCGCATCGATGTCGACGACGTCGATGCCGTGCACCTGCGACAGCCATATCGGCGCGGTTGGCAGGAACGCCGCGAGCCGGCGCCGGTTCGCGCCGATCGCGCCCTCGAGTTCCCGGGCAGTGGGATGCGCCGGGCCGACATCCATCGTCGCCGCCGCGCCGGCGCTCCCGCCGCCGCTGCGCGTCGTGAAGAGCGCAGCCACGCGCGCGGGTCCGTTCCATTGCGGCACGAGCCAGTCGAGACGCTCGGCGGCGAGATCGCGGGCGAGCGTAGCCGTCACCGCGCGCTCTCCGCCGGTTTTTTTGCGGCGCGCAGCGCGTCGATCAGCCGCACGAAATCGACGGGCACTGGCGATTCCCATTGCATCGCGGCCTTTGAATCCGGATGCACGAGTCCCAGCCGTTGCGCGTGCAGCGCCTGCCGCGGAAAAGTCCGCATTGCTTCCGGTGCGGCGAGGCTCACGCCGCGGCGCCCGCGATACGTAGGATCGCCCACCAGCGGATGGCCGAGTGCGGTCAGGTGGACGCGGATCTGATGCGTGCGTCTCGTTTCGAGGCGGCAGCGCAGCAGCGTGGCGAGGCCGAACCGTTCGATGACATCGACGTGCGTGCGCGCGGCCTTGCCGCCGGCGACCACCGCCATCGACGTCCGCTGCGTCGGATGGCGGCCGATAGGCGCGTCGATCGTCGTCGCGCGCGCGAGATCGCCGTGCACGAGTGCTAAGTATTCCCGCTTGACGGCGCGCGCCGCGAGTTGCCGGACGAGATCGGTTTGCGCTTCCAACGTCTTCGCGACGACCATCAGGCCACTCGTATCCTTGTCGAGTCGATGCACGATGCCGGCGCGCGGCAGCGCGGCGAGCGCCGGCGCATGGTGCAGCAACGCGTTGAGCATGGTGCCGTCGCGATTGCCGCTGCCCGGATGCACGACCAGTCCCGGCGGCTTGTCGACGACGAGCAGCGTGGCGTCCTCGTGGACGATCGTCAGGGGAATCGCCTCCGCCGCGTGCGCGCCTTGGGTTTCAGCAACCACTTCCGTCACGACGAGCGATTCGCCGCCATGGAGCTTGTGCCGGGGCGACACGACGACCGCGCCGTCGATGCGCACCTGACCGGCTTCGATCCAGCCCTTCAACCGGCTGCGCGAATGCTGGGCGAGCAATTGCGCGAGCGCCTGGTCGAGCCTCGTGCCCGCGGTCGCCGCGGGCACCGTCAGGCGGTGCGTGAGTGGGGACCCGTGCGGATGCGCCGGTGCCATGGGGGCGGAGGTATAATTTGGGCCGGGGTCCGGGGGAGCAATTCCGGCGGTTGCGGATACTTGCGGGATTAAAGCGCCTGACCCTTCGAGGATCGTCTTCATGCATCGGTATCCAATGTCCACGCACCCCATCCGTCCTTCGCCCTGGCGTGCGATGTTCGCCGCCGCCCTGCTCGCACTGGTGATGGCGGGCTGCGGCCTGTTGCCGGAAGTGAAGGAGGAAACCGCGGGCTGGTCGGCGGACCGTCTGTACCAGACTGCCCACGAGGCGATGCTGCAGGGGAATTATATACGGGCGACCAAGCTCTTCGATCAGCTCGAGGCGCGCTATCCGTACGGCCGCTATGCGCAGCAGGCGATCCTGGAATCGGCGTTCGCGAACTGGCGCGGCAACGAAACCGCCGCGGCGATCGCCGCCGCCGATCGCTTCATCCGCACCTATCCCAATCATCCGAACGTCGACTACGCGTATTACCTGAAGGGTCTCGTGCACTTCCGCGAGGACCAGGGAATCCTGGGCTACGTGTACGAGCTCGACCTGGCGGAGCGCGATCCCAAGGAAATGCGCGCGTCGTTCGCCGCGTTCAAGGAACTGACGGCGCGCTTTCCAGACAGCCAGTACTACCAGGACTCGGTGGCGCGGATGCGCTACCTGAACAATGCGATGGCGACCTACGAGGTCAACGTCGCCAACTACTACTTCCGGCGCGGTGCCTACGTGGCAGCCGCCAACCGCGCGCAGGCGTCGCTGCTGAATTTTCCGCAGACGCCGGCCAACGAGCGGGCGCTCGACGTGTTGCGCAACAGTTACGCCAAGCTGAACATGCCGCAGTTGTCCGATGACTCGCAGCAGATCCTCGCCAAGACGTATCCGGAAAGCCGTTACCTGTCGGGACTACCGGACAAGCCGTGGTGGAAGTTCTGGGGTGGCGACGGCGATAAAGGCTACGCTGTCCAGGCCACGGGCGATATGGCGGCCAAGCCGTGGTGGCAGTTCTGGGACTGACCCCGCGGTGCCATTGACGACGGGTCGCTTCGACGGCTCGCGCCGGAAACTTCGTCGCGCCGCGCGGTTCACCGCAATGGTGACCAGACCGTAGCGGCGGCATCGGGCCGCGCCCCGCGTCTGCTAAACCTCGCTGCGAATCGAGCTCAGGAACGCCACCGCGTCGGCTTCGTCGCGCGTGCGCCGCATCGGTGGCAGGGATTGCCAGATGCGCTTGCCGTACGGCTTGTCGGTCAGCCGCGGATCGCAGATCGCGAGGACGCCACGGTCGGTCTCGGTGCGGATCAGACGCCCGGCACCCTGCTTCAGCGCGATGGCCGCCTGCGGCAGTTGCCATGCCATGAACGGATTGCCGCCTTCGGCGCGCAACCGGTCGAGTCGCGCCGCCAGCAG
>JBDTNR010000163.1:0-7230 GCA_039933655.1 Betaproteobacteria bacterium
GGGAATGGGCTCAATCCGGATTGGGGTCAGAGCCTGATAGGGGTCAGAGCAATAACTTTTCGGGATAGGGGTCAGAGCAATAATTTTTCATGCCGACGGTATCCACATCCGCGCCACCCCAGACGAAAAATTATTGCTCTGACCCCTATCAGGCTCTGACCCCAATCCGGATTGAGCCCATTCCCCCAGGCGGTAGCAGCGCACCCGCTACAATCGGACGATGACCGACGCACCGCGCCCGGCGGAGCCCTCCGCGCCCGCCGCCGCCCCGCCCAAGGAAACCTGGCGCGAGGCGCTCTTCAACCGGCGGATGCTGATCTGCGTCTTCACCGGCTTTTCGTCCGGCCTGCCGCTCTACCTGCTGATCAACCTCGTGCCGGCGTGGCTGCGGTCGGAGGGGGTCGACCTGAAGGCGATCGGCCTCTTCGCGCTGATCGGCCTGCCGTACACCTGGAAGTTCCTGTGGTCGCCGCTTCTCGACCGCTTCGCAATCCCATGGCTCGGCCGCCGCCGCGGCTGGATGTTCGCGATGCACGTCGCATTGCTGGTCTCCATCCCGGCGCTGGGGTTCCTGCACCCGCAGGCGGACATCTGGACGATCGCCTATCTCGCGGCGGCGGTCGCGTTCTTCTCGGCCAGCCTCGACATCGCGCTCGACGCCTTCCGCCGCGAACTGCTCCCCGAAGCCGAGCTCGGCCTCGGCAACTCGATCCACGTCAATGCGTACCGGATCTCCAGCCTGATCCCCGGGTCGCTGGCGTTGATCCTCGCCGACCTCATACCGTGGTCGTCGGTGTTCTTCATCACCGCGCTGTTCATGCTGCCCGGTCTCGCGATGACGCTGCTGGTGGCGGAACCCGCCGCCGCCGCCGCCGCACCCAAGACGCTGCGCGACGCCGTCGTGGAGCCGTTCCGCGAATTCATCACCCGCTCCGGCTGGGGCAACGCGCTGCTGATCCTCGCCTTCATCTTTCTCTACAAGCTGGGCGACAGTATGGCGACGGCGCTGGCGACGCCCTTCTATCTCGACATGGGCTTCACCAAGACGCAGATCGGCGTCGTCGCCAAGAACGCCGGCCTGTGGGCGAGCGTCATCGGCGGCATGCTGGGCGGGTTGTGGATGGTCAAGATCGGGATCAACAAGGGACTCTGGCTTTTCGGCTGGGTGCAACTCGTCTCGATCCTCGGCTTTGCGTGGCTCGCGTGGCTCGGGCAGCCGGACATCGTCGCGCTGGGCATCGTCATCGCGTTCGAGGCGCTGGGCGTCGGGCTGGGCACCGTGGCCTACGTGGCGTACATCGCACGCGCCACCAATCCGCGCTTCACTGCCACACAGTTCGCGCTGTTCACCAGTCTGTCCGCGGTTCCGCGCACAGTCGTCAACGCGACCACCGGCTGGATCGTCGCGCAAACCGGTTGGTTCAACTTTTTTTTGATCTGCACGCTGTTGGCGGTCCCGGGAATGGCATTACTCTTGCGTGTCGCACCGTGGCACGATCGCGCCGGGAAGGAGGTCCGCCAATGAATCCGTACAAGTTCAGCGCCATCGCGCACCGCGAACACGACTATTGCAACCCGATCTCGGCGGTGAAGGTCGAGCGCCTGCTCGATCTCTTGCCGCTGGACGAGAACTCGCGCGTGCTCGACTTGGGCTGCGGCCGCGCGGAATTCGCGTTGCGGATCATCGAACGCTTCGGGTCGACGGTCGTCGCCATCGACCGCTCGTCGCTGATGCTCGACCAGGCGCGCGAGCGCGCCGAATGGACGGGCGCGCTGGGCAAGCTCCACCTGGATGACATCGACATCCGCGATTTCCGCGCCGACCCCGAGACGTTCCACATGAGCGTCATGCTGGGCGCGGGCGGCATCGCCGGCGGCATGGCCGGCATCTGCAACCAGTTGAAGGCGTGGACGTGCGCGGGCGGCTACATCCTGATCGGCGAAGGCTACTGGCGCACGCGCGCGCACCCCGACTACCTGGCGGCACTCGGTACCGAGCATGGCACGCACCTCGATCATCGCGGCAATGTGCAGGCCGGCATCGACGCCGGGCTCATCCCGATGCACGCGACAACCGCCAACGCGGACGAGTGGGACGAATACGAATGGAAGTACTGCCGTGCCATCGAGCGCTACGCGCGCGAGCAGCCTGAGGATCCCGACGTGCCCGCGATGCTCGACCGCATCCGCAAATGGCGCGACACCTACCTGCGCTGGGGACGCGATACGCTGGGTTTCGCGATCTACCTGTTCTACCGCCCTGGTGCCCGGATCGGCTAGACGGAGGATGTTCGCCCGCCTGCTCGTCGCGCTCCTGCTCGTCGCCGGCGGAGCGGTGAGTGCCGCACCCGCGGCGCCGCCGAAGCTCGACGTGCCTCCGCTCGAGTTCCGCGAGCGCGTGCTCGGCAACGGCCTGCGCGTCGTCACGCTGGAGGACCACGCGAGCCCGACGGTCAGCGTTCAGGTCTGGTACGACGTCGGCGGCAAGGACGATCCTGCCGGCCGCTCTGGCTTCGCGCATCTCTTCGAGCACCTGATGTTCAAGAGTACGCGATACCTGAAGCCCGAACAGTTCGACCGCATGACCGAGGACGTCGGCGGCATGAACAATGCGAGCACCGGCGACGACACCACCAACTACTTCGAAGTGGTGCCGTCGAACCACCTCGAGCGGCTGCTGTGGGCGGAGGCCGAGCGGTTGTCGAACCTGAACGTCGATGACGCCGCGTTCAGGTCGGAACGTTCGGTCGTCCAGGAGGAATACCGGGAGCGGGTGCTGGCCAGCCCCTACGGCCGCTTGCACGAGGCGCTGGCGCGGCGTTCGTACACCGAGCATCCGTACCGGCGAGGCGTGATCGGCAACATCGACGAGCTGAACGCAGCGTCGCTCGACGACGTGCGCGCGTTCCACCGGACGTACTACCGTCCGGACAATGCGATCCTGATCGTCACCGGCGATTTCGACCAGAAGGAAGTGGACGCGTGGATCGACCGCTACTTCGACCCGATTCCGCGGCCGCCGATGGCGATTCCGCGGGTGACCGTCGTGGAGCCGCCGCGCGTCCGCGCCGCGCACTTCCGCGAAACCGGCCCGAACGTGCCGCTGCCCGCCGTCGCCATCACGTGGCTCGCGCCGTCGGCGCGCAGCGCCGACGCGCCGGCGCTGCAGGTCGCCGCCGCGCTGCTCGGCAACGGCGAGTCGGCGCGGATGAACCAGGCGCTCGTCTATCGCGCGCAGATCGCGCAGAGCGCGTCTTTCGACGTCGACCTCCGCGTCGACAATGGACTCCTGATTGCCTCAGCGATCGCCGCCAGGCGCTCGACGCCGGCGACGCTGGCGCGCGCGTTGCGCAAGGAGATCGATCGCCTCGCACAATCGCCGGTGCCGGCGGCGGAGCTCGCCAAGGTCAAGACGCAGTTGCTGACGCATGCGTTGATCGAGCGGCAGACGCCGCTCGGCAAGGGCATGGCGCTGGGCGACGCCATCGTGTCGCTGGGCGACGCCCGGCGCGTCAACGAGGAACTCGCGCAGCTGCAGGCGGTGACGGCCGCCGATGTGCAGCGCGTGCTGCGCACGTACGTGCTCGACGCGCCCGAAGTGACGATCGAGTACACGCAGCAGGCGGCCGCCGCGTCGGGCAAGGACGGTACCAAGCCATGAACGGCACGCTCGCGGCCGCGTTGGGCGTGCTCGCCACGCTGGTGGCGTCCGCGACGGCCGCGCAGCCATTCGCCACGCCGCCGCCGGTGGCCGCACCGCGGCCGGTGGTCATCGCGGCGCCGGTCGTGCAGACGCTCGGGAATGGCCTGCGCGTGATCGTCGCGCAGCGCAAGGGCACGCCGCTCGTCACCGCCCTACTCGTCGTGCGTTCGGGTACCGAAGCCGACCCCGCGGCGCTGTCGGGGTTGGCCGACCTCACCGCCACGTTGCTGACCAAGGGTACGGCGACGCTAAGCGCGCCGCAGATCGCGGAAGCCGCCGAGGCACTGGGCGGCATGCTCGAAAGCGGCGCCGGCTGGGATCGTTCGTACGTATCGATCACGGTGACGCGGCCGCAGCTCGCGAGGGCGCTGGAACTGGTGGCGGAGGTGACGCGGCGCCCGCGCTTCGCCGGCGCGGAACTCGAGCGCGCGCGCAAGCTCGCCATCGACGGGCTGGCCGTCGCTCTGGCGCAACCGGGGACGCTGTCGCAACTCGCGGCCACCCGCGCGGCATTCGGCGCCAGCACCTATGGGCATCCGGCGCATGGCACGCCCGCCTCGCTTGCGCGGATGCGACGCGCCGACGTCGTCCTTCTGCACGCGCGCCTGTACCGGCCCGACAACGCGGCGCTGATCTTCGTCGGGGACATCGATCCCGCGGATGCGCGCGCGCTCGCGCAGGCGACTTTTGGGCGCTGGCCGCGGCCGGCCGCGTCGCGGCCGCCCTCCGCGGTGACGGCGGCGGCGCCGGTCGTACGCGCGCCTGTCGCAATCGCGATGACCGGCGCGGGACAGGCCGGGGTGGCGTTCGCGGCGCCGACGATCGCGCGTTCCGCACCCGATTACTACCCGGGCGTGGTGGCGAACACGCTGCTCGGCGCCGGCTACTCGTCACGGCTCAACCAGGAAATCCGCATCAAGCGCGGCTTGAGCTACGGCGTCGGCAGCGCGGTCGATGCGCGCCGCGACGGCGGCGTGTTTCGCGTTTCGGCGCAGACCAAAAACGAGTCGGCGCCGGAGGTGGTGCGCGTGATGCTGGACGAGATCGCGCGCGTGGCCGCGGCTCCGGCCGCCGTCGACGAACTGGAGGCGCGCAAGCTCGCGATCATCGGTGCGGTCAGCCGGCGCTTCGAGACGACCGAGGACCTGGCCGGCACCATCGCCTCGCTGGAAGCCAATGGCGTCGACGTCGCGGAACTCACCCGGGCCATCGGGCGGATCGCCGCCGTGACGCCCGCCGACGTCCAGACGTTCGCGAAAGCGCATTGGCCGGTCAGCGCGTTGCAGATCGTCGTGGCCGGCGAGGCCGCGCAGTTCGTCGATGCGCTGCGGGTGGCGCACCCGGACGTCGTCCTGATTCCGCAGAAGGACATCGACCTCGAGCGAGCGGCGCTCTCCAGGGGGGCGAAGTAACGCGCAGTTCCCGCGGGAGGCTTTAGGCCTCGCGTTCGGTCGCGATGCTGGGCATGGCGGGAAGCCCGTCCGAAGCCCGCAGCCTTCGGCCGCGAACCGACGTCCTGCCGGCGATCGAGACCCCGGTTGCGGACAAGCCGCCCGCTGGCGTGGCGTAATCTACACTGCACGTAGCAGGCGATCGTCGGCCACCATTCGTCCGCCATTCGTTCGCGACCGCTCATCTGCGAGTGCACGATGACCCCAAGGAAACATTTTTCGATGCTCCGCGAGTTTCACCTCGCGGATTTCTTCACGCTGGCGAACGCGGCCTGCGGAGTCGCGGGCGTCTTCTGCGCGATGAAGTACGTCGAGAGCCAGGCGGTCCGGTACTTCATGATCGCGGCCGCGCTCGCGCCCGCGGCCTTCATCTTCGACGTCATCGACGGCCGCGTCGCGCGCTGGCGGCAGACGCACTCGGCATTGGGCCGCGAGCTCGATTCGCTCGCCGACGTCATTTCGTTCGGCGTCGCGCCGGCCGCGCTCGGCTTCGCGGCGGGGCTGGACGGCGGCTGGGACTGGCTGGCGCTGATCTACTTCGTCTGCTGCGGCGTCGGCCGCCTCGCGCGCTACAACGTGACGGCCGAACAGTTGTCGGAGGGCCGCGACAAGGTCGCCTATTTCGAGGGCACGCCGATTCCCACCAGCGTCGCGCTCACCGGCGTGCTCGCGTGCGCGGCGTGGCAGGGTCGGCTCGGCGACGCCCTCTACGGAGGCGTGTGGGCGATCGGGCCGTGGGACCTGCATCCGCTGGCGCTGCTGTTCGTGCTGTCCGGGACGCTGATGATCAGCAAGACACTGCGCATCCCCAAGTTCTAATGGCGGATCGGCACTTGCTCGAGCCGGATGGAAGTCCGGTCGTTTCCGCGGTAGCGGGAACCCGGTGGCTTGCACTGGAGGCCACTGAGTCCCCGCCGGCGCGGGGACGACGATCGACCATGAGGTCGTTGCCCCGCGCGCGTGCAATCGACCCAGGTTAGCGCTCCGTTCCGGCCGCCATGCCTTCGAGCGCTTCGGCGACTTCCAGCCATTCGGTTTCGAGCCGCGCGAGCTGCCAGGTGGTCTCGCCCTGCCGCGCGATTTTCTCCTTCAGCTCTGCCTTCGCCGCTTCGGTGTAGGCGGCTTCATCCGCGAGCCATGCGTCCAGCGCTTCCTTCTCGGCCGTGTAGTTCGCCATGTCGCGTTCGATGGCGGCCTGCCTGGTCAGCAGCGGCTTGCGCGCATCGGCCAGCCGTTGCCGCTCCTTTGCTTCCTCGCGCTTTTGCGCCTTGCGGTCGCCGGCGGACGCGGCGACGCCTGCGTCGGGGCGTTCGCTGCCCTCCGTACGCTCGCGACGCCGGGCAGTAAGCACCCACTCGCGGTAATCGTCCAGGTCGCCGTCGAATGGCGCGACACGGCCGTCGACCACGATCCACAACGCGTCGGTCGTCGCGCGCAGCAAGTGCCGGTCATGCGCGACGACCATCAGCGCACCGCCGTAATCCTGCAGCGCTTCGGTCAGCGCCTCGCGCATCTCGATGTCCAGGTGGTTGGTCGGCTCGTCGAGCAGCAGCAGGTTGGGCTTCTGGCGGACGATGAGGGCGAGCGTCAGCCGCGCCTTTTCGCCGCCGGAGAAGTGGCCGACCGCCGACGACGCCATGTCGCCGCGGAAGTCGAAGCCGCCCAGGTAGTCGCGCAATTCCTGTTCGCGCGTATCGGGCTCGAACTGCCGCAGGTGCCACAACGGCGAATGCTCTTCACGCAGCTGCTCGACCTGGTGCTGCGCGAAGTAGCCGAGCCTCAATCCCTGCGCCGTCCGCCGGTCGCCGGAGAGCGGTGCGAGCGTGCCGGCGATGGCTTTCATCAGCGTCGACTTGCCGGCGCCGTTGGGGCCGAGAAGACCGACGCGGTCGCCGGTCAGGATGCCCCAGTCGATATTGGCGAGCACCGGCGGCCGGTCCGGATAGCCAAGGGTCACATGCTCGAGCAGCACCAGCTGGCGGGCGGTGGCCGCCACCGGCGGAAACGTGAACTCGAACGGGCTGTCGACGTGCGCGGCGGCGATCAGCTCCATCCGTTCGAGCGCCTTGATGCGGC
>JBDTNR010000164.1:0-7177 GCA_039933655.1 Betaproteobacteria bacterium
GCACCGGATGGTGGCTGATGAAGAACGCGCCCGGCGTGCGCGCGCCGAGCGCGAAGATCCGCTCGAACTGCGCGCGATAGTTGATGTACATGAGTTCAGTGGGTGCGAGCGGACGGACGCCGACCGCCGAGGAATCGAACACGAGGAACTGCGTGTCCGCATGGCGGCCGAGCGGAACGGCGTACGGTTCGCTGTAGTTGCCGATATCGTCGTCGGCGGCCGCATTGCAGTTTGAACGCGGCACTACCGGACGCGGGTCGAGAAAGCGCCACCACCCCTGACCGGCGCGATTGCACGACTCGTGATTGCCGCGGACGACGATCCACGGTGCGGCCGCGAAGAGATTGCGCGCCGGATGGAAGAGATCCGCCTGCCAAGCATCCCAGCCGTAGCCCCACGGGCTGTCGGCGCAGCCGGCATTGCCGGGCGCGCACGGGCTTTCCCGGTAGTGATAGTCGCCGACGTGGATGACGAGGTCGGGCGCCGTAGCGGCGGCGGCGTTCGCCACGCGCTCGAACGGCCACAGCGTCGGATCGTCGCAGGCCTGGAAGACCTTGTAGCTTGAATTGACGGTGCAACCGGTGTCGCCGAGGATGACGATGCGCCGCGGGCTTGGCCGAGGCAATGGCAGCGTCACGCCAGCGACGGTGGCGCGCAACGCGTTCGGCGGCAACGCCGCCTCGCAGGTCACGACCGGAAACACCGACGCCTTCGGTACCGGCAGGTCGCTCCGCGACGGCCGCACGGGAATCGTCTCCGCCGGCATCCGCACCGCCATCGGCTGCACGGTGCCGTCGATCTCGATGGCCGGGCATTGCGCCGCCACCGTGATGACGCGGGCGACAGCGGCGCCATCGGGCCCGAGCACCACGTAGGCGTAGTCGCCGGAGGCCGGCGGTTGCAGCGGCGACGACACACATCCGCCGAGCATCGCGACCGCCGCCATCCAGGCGAATCGCTTCATCGAAAATCACCCCATAGCGCATGCACGGCCGCGAGCGCGGCGACCGCCGCCGTCTCGGTGCGCAGTATGCGGGGGCCCATCCGCACCGGCGTCACGCCGGCGCGCACGGCACGCGCGACTTCGTCGGCGGTGAAACCGCCTTCGGGTCCGACGAGGACATCGAGCGCACCGGTGGGTGCGGCCAGAGCGGCGAGCGATTCGCCGGCATCGGGGGCCAGCACGATGCCCGCGCGCCCGGCGCCGCGCGCCGCCAGCCGGTCGGCGAGCTCGATGGCGCCGGCTACGACCGGAATGCGATTGCGTCCGCATTGCTCGCATGCAGCGATCGCGATCTGCCTCCAATGCGACTGCCGCTTGTCGCCGCGCTCGCCACTTGGGAACCGCGCACTGCGTGTCGTGACGACGGGCTGGATGACGGCCGCGCCCAGCTCGACTGCCTTGCGCACGATGAAGTCCATCGCGTCGTTGGCGGCGATGCCCTGCACCAGCGTGACCGCGATCGCGGATTCGCGCTCCACCGCTGCAAAGGCGTCGATGCGCACGGCGGCGCTGCGCTTGTCGCCGCGCACAAGGGTCGCGGCGAACTCGCCGCCCTCGCCTGTAAACAGCGTCAGCGCGTCGCCGACGCCGAGCCGCAGCACGCGCAGCGCGTGGTGCGCGGGCGCGTGGGGAAGATCGATCTCGCGGCCGACATCGTCCGCGGTCAGCGGCGACTCCATGAAAAAACGCGGCACGCTCATCGGCCGGCGGCCTTCGCGGCGGCAATCCGCCGGGACGCACAGTTATTGGCGCGGGAGGGCACAGTGCTACGATTTTGCCACACGCCACCCGCCAGGAGCCCCGATGGTCAGCCTCACCACACCTGCCGTCACGCCGGAATGGGACGCGCCCGCATTCGACCTGCCCGGCGTCGACGGGCGCCGGCACTCGCCGCAGTCCGCGCGCGGTCCGCTTGGCCTCGTGGTGATGTTCATCTGCAACCATTGTCCGTACGTGAAGGTGGTGCTGGACAAGATCGTCCGCGAAGCGGACGCGCTAAGCGCGATAGGCGTGGGCAGCATCGCCGTCATGAGCAACGATCCGGCCGACTATCCGGAGGATTCGTTCAGCGAAATGAAAGCCGTCGCCGAGCGCAGGCGCTTCGGATTTCCCTACGTGATCGACGAGACGCAGGACGTCGCGCGCACCTACGGCGCCGTCTGCACGCCGGACTTCTTCGGCTTCGACCGCGACTTGAAACTCGTCTATCGCGGCCGGCTGGATGCGTCAGGCCGCGCGCCCGCCCCCGATGCGCCGCGCGAGCTGTTCGCCGCGATGGCGGCGATCGCGCGGGGTGAGCGTGCGCCGGCTACCCAGCATCCGTCGATCGGGTGCTCGATCAAGTGGCGGCCGGATGGGGCGCGATGATGGAAGACGCGGGCGGACGCGAACGACCCATTCCAACGATCGACACTGCGCAGTTGCCCCTGTTCGCGTGCAGATCGCCGCGTCAAGGGTCCCGATGGAAATCGGTTCGGCGAAGGTCACCGCAACGATCAGCGAGGAGGAAAGACCATGAAGCACGCGCTATCGAAGGCGGTGAAGATGATTCTGGCCGCCCTGCTTGTTTTTGTCGCGGCACCCGCGGCTGCGCAGGGGACCGAGTCCGCGTCGTTCTAATATGCAACGCCGTCGTGGAACCAGCAGTTGCCGGCGTCGACACGTTTCGTCGTGCTGTCGAATTGGGCAAGCGCGGCGGTACTCGAACGCGAGACCGGGCTGGTCTGGGAGAGGTCGCCGAGTACGAGTACCTTTCACCTGCAGGATTCTCAAGCGCCGCTCCACTGCAATGATCTCAATGTGGGGGGGCGGAAAGGGTGGAGGTTCCCGAGCATTCGAGAGCTGGCCAGCCTCATCGACCCGACGCAGTCACATCCTGCGCTCCCCGCTGGCCATCCGTTCACCAACGTGCAGAACATATGCTGGTCGTCGACGACTATCGCCGACTACACCTCAACCGCGTGGGACGTGAACTTCGCGCTTGGCCTCGTGGGCGGAAGCTCGAAGGACAACATCTCCTACGTCTGGTGTGTGCGCGGCGGATCAGGGGGGATCTTCAGTGATTGGGTCATTGGGGTGAATGGGTCATTTTGGGGGGGTGCAGGGGGGCTTCCCCCCACCGTCGCGATTTGCGCAGGACGAGGCGCGGACGATGGCCCGGTACGAGCATCTGCCGATCTACACGAAGGCGATGGGCCTGGCGATTTGCATGGAGAAGATCGTCCGCAACTTCAGCCGCTACCACAAGTACCCGCTGGGCAGCGAGCTGCGGCAGAAGAGCCGGGAGGTGGTGGGGGCGATCCTCGCGGCCGATTTCCGGCAGGATTAGCTGCAGGTCTGCCGATCGGCAATCTCAACAGACATATTGCGCCAACGTCTATCTCCTAATCTCGCCGTCTACGGAAAGTTCCGGCCGGCAGCTTGGCGTACGCCAACTCTCGGAAAAATTGCTGCCGTTGACAGACCAGTTTGGAGGACGGAGGTGTACGTCGGGTTGTGGCGGGAAGTGCGATTTCGGGGAGTGCTGCGGAAAGCTGACGTTGCCGTACCCGCCTCAATTTCGAGTGACAGCTTTCGGCTGCGACGAGCAATGCGAACTACCGGCCAACTGCGGTCCTAGGCGCGCTTGCCCGGTAGCAGACCGTCGCCGCCAAGATCACGCTCGCCGCGGCCCCCAATGAACCTACCGAGTCTTGCCTCGAACTGATCGGGGCCGATTGCGATTCATTTCCGCGATAGCGACCGGAAGTGCGACGTTCTGCCGCATGACGAACCCTGCGCTGTCCGAAATGTAGGGGTTAGCCCAATGCAAAGTTCGGCACGGATAAGACACCGAAGTTGACCTTGGTCAAGCCTGCTCTGGTTACGCGCCAACATCGTAGCGCATTGCGTTATCGGACCACGGTATCGACACCCGCTATTCGTTCACGGACTCATGACGTGCACCCCGCTTGTTCGTTGACTAAGGTGCTGCAGATGTCGCGGGATGAGTTGGGACCGTTGGGCACAGATGGTCGATTTCGGTGGCGCGGTCTTCGCCAATTTCTGACGGAAATCGATGTCACGGGCACTATGCCCTAGGTGCAATCTGCGGTGGGCAGAACCCATCAGGACTCAGATCGAAGGAGTTAAGATGTTGAAGCCGAGAAGCAGCATAGTGTTGACGGTTGCACTGTTTGCGCTGGGGAGCGGGATGGCGGCAGCGGCAGACCCGGAAACGCAGGCGCAGATCGACGCGCTGAAGGCGGCAATTCCGAAGTTCGCCGTTCCGATGCGGGAAGTCGGTGACCGCTTCCAGGACATGAACTCCGCGGTCAAGGGCGGCAACTGGGCGCTCGCGGCTTACATGTCCAAGTACATGAATGGCGCGATGAATCCGGCGAAGCTTACGAAGCCTGCCGAGTACAAGGTTTGGCAGAGTTTCTACGAGAACACGTTCGCCGCGACCAACAAAGCCATCATGGCCAAGGACGCGAAGGCGTTCGAAACCGCCTATACCGCCGTCATCAAGGACTGCAACGGATGCCATGCGGCAATGGGCTATGGTTTCATTGAAGTGGTGAAGCAGGCTGCTCCCTCCGACATCGGCATCAAATACAAGATCAAGTCCGAGCCGGGCGACGTGCCGAAGTAGAGTCTCCTCGGCTTGATGGATTTCTCCGGCGAACGGTCGCGGTCGCGAGGCCAAGACAGTACGTTGGAATCCAGGGCCGGCTCGTCCGGCCCATTATTCTTGTCCCGACGAGGCGGCAAGTGGCCAACGAGGCCAGCAAGAAGATGCTGCGCGTTGTCCATCTCGCTTTCGCGCGTGTCCATGTGCTCCATCACGCGGCAGAGGCGCCGATATTTGGGCTCGCCATGATGGAAGAACTGAAGCGGCACGGCTACGACATCAGCGCGGGGACGATGTACCCATTGTTGCACGCCCTGGAGACTGCGGGAGCCCTCGTTTCAACCGGCGAAGTAGTGAACGGGAAGATAAGAAAGTATTACCGCACGACAAAGTCGGGCGACGTACTACTCCGAGAGCTGCGGGGAAATATTGGCGAACTCGTTGAGGAAGTGCTGGAGGAACACCCGCACACGAAGACATCGAAGCGTACCAAGCGGTAAGACCGCTTTAGCGCCGTGGCGTGGGACTCACCGTTCCAGCACGCGCGATGCCATTCGATCCCGCGGCCCCGATTTGGGGCCACACGAATATCCGCTTCCACGCGCCATGTATGTCAGCAACGGGGCGATAGCTCCATTTCGCCCGACCGTAGCGAATGGCTCCTTCCCGCCTACGGAAGAGGTCAGCCAGTCGGCTCCCGTCAACGATAACTGATGGCCGAACTCGGCCCGTCAAGGTGAGAGGCCATCAAACACTGTCTGCACGATCAAATCGCGGCAAGACATGTGAGCCCTATTCCGACCCGGCCGCATGCGCGATCACTTCCCGCACCTTTTCGCTCTCGCGCCGCTGCTACGGGCGTTGACCGGCACGGCGTGCAGGCTTAGATTGTGACGGAGATCGTTAGGATGGACTAAATTTGCCAACAGCACTGATTCCGTTGCTCATGCGGCTGCGTGAGCTGCGTGCCGGACTGCGCCGCTGGCGCATCCTCCGGGACCAGCTCGCCGGATTCCGCCGGCACGCGCAGCTCGACCGCGCCGCGTTCGAGGCCGACCGCCTCGTCCGCTTCCGCCGGCACCTCGAGTTCGCGCAGCAGCATTCGCCGTACTACCGGGAAGTGTTGGCCGCGCACGGCGTCGACGTGGCCACCGCCACGCCGGCGGACGTACCGGTCCTCACCAAGCAGGTCCTGCGCGAGCGCTTCGACGACATCGTCACCGACCGCCGGATCACGGCGGCCGGCATCCTCGAGTTCCTCGAGCAGTCGTCCGATCCGCGCGACCTCTTCTTGGGCGAGTACCGCGTGCTGCACACGTCGGGCACCTCCGGGCAGCGCGTATATCTCGCGTTCTCCGAGCGCGACTGGGTGCGCGCGATGGCGCAGTTCCTCCGGCCCGAGTTCCGGCCGCCGCCGGGCCGCTGGCTGCGCCCCTACCGGATCGCCTACTATGGCTCCACCCGCGGGCACTATGGCGGCATCTCGATGGCCACGCCGTTCGGCGGCAGCGGGCTGCGGCACGTCGTCGACATGCGCGCATTCGAGATCGACGCCCCGCTATCCGAGACGCTGCCGGAGCTCGACCGCTTCCAGCCGGATTTCCTGATTGGCTTCGTGTCCGCGCTGAAGTCGCTGGCCGATGCGCAGCTCGCGGGAAGGCTCGCGATCGCGCCGCGCGCCGTGCACGGCGGCGGCGAGGCGATGACGGCGGCCGACGCCGCGGTGCTGCGGCCGGCGTTCGGCGGCGACATCCGCAACAACTACGGCTGCAACGAGCACCTGATGATGGGGCTCTCCACCCCCGACGGCAGCCGGATCGTGGTCTACGACGACGACCTCATCCTCGAGATCGCCGACGACCACGTCCTCGTCACCAACCTCTACAACGAGACGCTGCCGCTGTTCCGCCACCGGATCGACGACTTCGTCCGGCGCGCGCCGGCAGACGATCCGCGCTTCCCGTACCTGGCGCTCGAAGGGATCGTCGGGCGCGCCGAGATGACGCTCATGCTGCGCAACGACGACGGCGTCGTGGAGGCGCTGCTGCCGTACTCGTTCATCGGGCTCTACGTGCCGGACGTCGTCGGCTTCCAGGCGCGCATCGATGCCGACGCCGCGTTCACGCTGCGCGTGCGCGTCGATCCCGCCGTCGGGGCCGACCGGCAGGCGGCGGCGCTGGCCGCCATCGGCGGGAAGGTTCGCAACCTGCTCGACGGCAAGCGCATGCGCGGCGTCGCGCTCGCGGTGGAGGAGGTCGACGCGCTGGTTCCCGACGCGCGCACCGGAAAGTTCAAGGTGATCGTCGACGCGCGCGCCGCTCACTGACGCGTCAGCGCTGCCGCGCGAGGCAGTCGAGGTAGAGCTGGGCATCCGGCGGCGCGTGGCGCCACGGGTCGGGCAATTGCGGCAGGGTGCGCTCGGCCGCCGGCAGTGGGCGCGGCTCACTTACTTTTGAGCCAGCGCTGTAACCTAACTTTTCTCTCTAGTTCCAGCGCCTGCTCGGCGAGCTGCTCCGCCGACGACTCGTAAGCTTCCCCGTCAAGTAGACAGTTCTAAACTG
>JBDTNR010000165.1:0-7157 GCA_039933655.1 Betaproteobacteria bacterium
GGCGCCAGGTCGAGTACTACGCGATGTACGACGCGATGTGCCAGCGCGAAGGCGTGGTCGACTTCGCCGAGCTGCTGCTGCGCAGTTACGAGCTCCTTGCCAACCATGCGCCAATTCGCGAGCACTACCAGCGACGCTTCTCGCACCTTCTCGTCGACGAGTTCCAGGACACCAACGTGCTGCAGTACCGCTGGCTGCGGCTGCTGGCCGGACCACACACGGCGGTGTTCGCCGTCGGCGACGACGACCAGTCGATCTACGCGTTCCGCGGCGCGAAGGTCGCCAACATGCAGCAGTTCGAGCGGGATTTCGCGACGCCAGAGCAGCCGGTCAAGCTGATCAAGCTCGAGCAGAACTACCGCTCGCACGGGCACATCCTCGACGCGGCCAACGCGCTCATCAAGCAGAACCAGGCGCGCCTGGGCAAGAACCTGTGGACGAGCGAAGGCAAGGGCGAGCTGGTGCGCGCTTTCGCCGCGCCGAGCGACCGCGACGAGGCGGACTTCATTGTCGACGTGGTCCGCGGCATCGCCGGCGATGGCGTCGCGCTGGACGAGGTGGCGCTCCTCTACCGGTCCAACGCGCAGTCGCGGGTGCTGGAGCACGCGTTGTTCGGCGCGGGAATTCCCTATCGCGTCTACGGCGGCATGCGGTTTTTCGAGCGCGCGGAGATCAAGCATGCGCTCGCCTACCTGCGCCTCATCGCGGCGCCGGCGGACGACGGCGCGTTCCTGCGGATCGTGAACTTTCCGCCGCGTGGCATTGGCGCGCGCACGCTGGAGCAGCTGCAGGACGCGGCGCGCACCCAGGACACGACGCTATGGCAAGTCGCCGCCGCCGGTACGCTGCCGGGCAAGGCCGGCATGGTGCTCGCGGGATTCGTCAAGCTGATCGACCGGCTGCGCGGGGAGACGAAGGCACTGCCGCTGGCCGAAGCCGTCGAGCACGTCATCCACAAGTCGGGACTGATCGCGCATTTTCAGGCGGAGAAGGACGGGCAGGATCGCGTCGAGAACCTCGAGGAGCTCATCACGGCCGCCGACAGCTTCGTCCGCGAGGCGCAGCTCGCCACCGACGCGCCAATGCTCACCGACCGTGTCGACCTCGGCATCGAGTCGCCGGAAGTGGGCGCCGACGAGGGCGCCACCGATCCGCTGACGGCGTTCCTGGCGCACGCGGCGCTCGAAGCGGGTGACACGCAGGCGGCCGAAGGGCGGCCGGCCTTGCAGCTGATGACCGTCCATTCAGCGAAGGGCCTCGAGTTCCACACGGTGTTCGTGACGGGGCTGGAGGAGGGCCTGTTTCCGCACGAGAACAGCCTGAACGAAGCGGACGGGCTCGAGGAGGAACGGCGGCTCATGTACGTCGCGATCACGCGCGCGCGCCGCCGCCTCTACATCACCAACGCGCAGACCAGAATGCTGCACGGTCAGATGCGCTACAACATCCCGTCGCGCTTCGTCGGCGAGCTGCCGCCGGACCTCGTGCAATGGCTGTCGCCGTTCCGCCGCCGGTCGATCGACGTCGACGAGGCCGAGTGGGGCCGCGTGTCCGGCGCGCCGCAGGCGACGCCGCCGGCCTCGCAATGGCGCATCGGCCAGAGCGTGAGGCATGCGAAGTTCGGGTTGGGCGTCATCATCGACGCGCGTGGGCGCGGGTCGGACACGCAGGTGCAGGTCAACTTCCGCGACGCCGGCGTGAAATGGCTGGCGCTCGACTACGCGAAGCTGGAACACGCCTGACCATTCGATGCAAAAGGCGGCCACTGCAAAAAGCGTCCGCGGCCGCAGTGGATGACGTTTCGGCGGCGTTGCGCCTTTTGCGTCGGAAGAAATGTCAGGCGGCCGCGACGCCGGCCGCTGCAAAAGGCGTCCGCACTGGCGGTGGATGACGTGACGTCGGCGTTGCGCCTTTTGCATCGGAAGCAAAGTCAGGCGGCCGCCTTGGGGCGGCCCGGCGGCGACCGCTGAAAAGGCCTGGAAACTACGAGCGTCTTGCGGGCGTCTTCGGTTTCCTGGAGGCTGTCGTCGTGCATGGCGCTCCGCCTCACTTGGCGCGCGCGGGGCGGGTTGCCAGGAAGTCGTCCACGGCGGCGGAGGCCGACGGAAAGAAACGCTCGCGGACCATCGTGTGATCGGGGAGCCAGCGCGACAGCTGCTCGCGCAGCGGACGGTTGGCGCGCGCGAAGCGGATGTCGACGCCTTCGCCTTCGAACTCGTCGTGCAGCTCGCGCAGGACTTCCAGCGCCGACACGTCGACGTGCGACACCGCCTGCAAGTCCAGCACGATGCAGCGCAGCGGCGGGTGCGCGGCATTCGCCAGCGTGCGCAACCGCTCGGCGACATATCGTGCATTGGCGAAAATCAGCGGCGCGTAGAGGCGATAGACGAGCACCGCCGGCGTCGTTACGCCGCCCTCGTCGTCGGCGAGGTCATGAAAACGCCGGTCGGTCGGCAGCCGCCGCAGCAGCGCATCGCGCGGCCGCGCCACTTCGATCAGCACTCGGGCAAGCGACAGCGCGACGCCGAGCAGTACGCCCGGCAGGACGCCGAGGAACAGCACGCCCAGCGTGACGGCCATCGCCAGGCCGTACGCCTTGCGGTCCTGCTTTTGCAGCACGCGCAGTTCCCGCAGGTCGAACAGCCGCACGGCGGCGGCGATCAGGATGGCGGCCAGCGCGACACGCGGCAGCGCGTCGAGCGTCGGCGCGAGCAACAGCACGAATGCGGCCAGCAGCAGGGCGGCGATCCACTGCATCAACTGCGTTTGTCCGCCCGAGGCATCGGCCGTCACCGAACGTGACGTGCTGGCTCCCACGGGAAAGCCGCTGACCAATCCGGCGGCGACGTTGCCGGCGCCGAGCGCGGTGAGTTCGCGGTCGGGGTCGACCTCCTCGCGATGCTTGGCGGCGAGCGTGCGCGCGAGCAGCACGCCTTCGGCGAAGATCAGCAGCGCCAGCGCGATGGCGGCGGGCGCGAGCGTCTGCACGTCGCGCATCGTGAACCGGGGAATCGACGGCGCCGGAATCGCCGCGACCAATGGCTGCAGATGCACGACACCGAGCGCCGAGAGGTCAAGCGCCATCGATGCGCCGATGGCAGCGGCGCCCGCCAGCAGCGCCGCGGGCATTCGCGGGGTGAAACGCGACAGCAGAAGCATGCCGCCAATCAGCGCCGCGCCGAGTGCGAGTGTCGGCACGTGCGCATGCGGCAGCGCCAGTGCGGCGTCGTAGACGCGGTAGAAGAACGCATCCCGCGGCAACGAGACGCCCAGCAGTACCGGCAGCTGCGTGCCGAGGAGAATGAGCGCGGCCCCGTTGGCGTAGCCCACGAGCACCGGCGTCGACAGCAGGTCCGCGATGTTGCCTAGTCCCAAGCGGCCGGCGACGATCAGCAGCCCGCCGGCCATCATCGCCAGCATGGCCGCCAGCGCCGCGGCGCGCATCGGGTCCCCCAGCGCCAGCGGCGCGATCACTGAGCCGGCGAGCAGCGCGATCGTTGTATCGGGACCGACGATGATGCGGCGATTGGGCGCAAACAGCGCGTACACGACCATCGAGGCGAGCGCGGCATACAACCCGGCCTCGGGGCGTACACCGGCGAGCTCGGCGTACGCGAGCACCGACGGGATCATCACCACGCATACGGAAAGCGCGGCGAGGACGTCACCACGCAACGCGCCGGGCGGATAGGCCGTCAGCTGCGCCAGTCCGGGCAGCCAGCGTTCCACGCGGCTGGTGCGAGAAGGTGCCGACGGGTCCGCCATGGCATCACCGTGCCGGGGTGTCAGGTTCCGCGAGTCAGCGGCGCGAGCGTCTCGCCGGAATGGAAGACATCACGGTAGCTCACGTAGTCGGACAGGTGCAACGTGGCGGCGAAGAACAGCGAGTACGGGAGCAGCAGCGCGATCACGATCAGCTGGCCGGCGGGCGGTGGCACGACCAGTGCGATCAGCGCGATGATGAGGCCGGGAACGACGCCGCCGTAAAAGAACACGCCGAGCCCGTAGAGGAGGAGCGGCTTCCAGTTCGCGACGGCCGCGCGCAGGCTGGCGGCCAGCGCCGCGGCGGCGCCCGCGTCCTGGAAGACGACCAGCGCCGGCGCCCACCAGGTGGCGATGACGACCGGAATCGACAGCAGGGCCGAAAACAACATGCCGAGCTGCAGCGCAGGATCGGCGAGGCTTGCCATCAGTTGTTCCTCGGTCATCGCGCTGCCCGAACCCATCATTTCCAGCAGCTTGCCGCCGTCGACCAGCGACGATGCGAACACCGCCAGCGTGATGCCCGCGACGAAGAACACGCCGATCGCCAGCAATGCCCAGAGGTTGGCCCGGAACCCCTGCAGCAACTGGCCGAGCGCGGGCGTGCCTCCACGCTCCTGCGTCCACGCGGCGGCCAGCAGCCCGACGGCCAACACCGGCTTCATCACCGTCATCGCGTAGGGGCCGATGAACGGCACCACGCGCAGCATGAGCAGCACGAGGAAATAAGCGAGCACGAGCACGACCCAGGCGAGTCGATGCGCCTTGAACATCGAGTAGGCGGCCGCCAGCCACACGAGGCCTTGCCGCGCCGGGTAGCGGGTGAATACGAACTCGCGCGGAATGGCGCTCAACTGTCGGCCCGTTCCGGAAGTGGACAGCGCGCGGGGGTGCTTGCGCGCTCGCGCAGGATACGCTCGAAATGCGCGGGATCGTGCGCGTGCGTGAGTTCGCCGGGGCGCGGCAGGTGGAGGTCGTATAGACGCGATAGCCAGAAGCGCAGCGCCGCCGCGCGCAGCAGCGCCGGCCACGACTCGCATTCGTCGCGTGTCAGCGGCCGCAGAGAATCGTAGGCGGACAACATCGCCGCCACGAATGCGGGATCGAGGCGACCGCTGGCGTCGGCGATGCACCAGTCGTTGACGGTGATTGCCAGGTCGTACGCGAAGAAATCCGTCGCCGCGAAACCGAAGTCGATGATACCGGCCACGTGTTCGCCGGCAAACAGCACGTTGTCGCAGAAGAGGTCGCCATGGATCGCCCCCTTGGGCAGCTTGTCGCGACCGAATCCCGTCTGAAACTTGATCTCCGCGTCGAGCAGTGCCGCCTGCGCGGCGGTGAGATGCGGCCGCACGGCGCGTGCCGCCTGCCGCCACCAGGCGGGACCGCGACGGTTGGTGAGCCGCGCGCGATAGGTCTGCGACGCCAGATGCAGGCGCGCCAGTGCGGCTCCCACCAGTGCGCAGTGCGCGGCGTCGGGCGCTGCCACCGGGACGCCATCGACGCGCGCCACGAGTCCCGCCGGCTTGCCGTTGAGCAGCGAGAACAGCGCGCCGGTGCGGTCGGGCACGGGGGCAGGGACCTCGACCCCGGCGCGCGCCAGATGCGCCATCAGGTTCAGGTAGAACGGAAGCTCGGCGGCGGGCAGCCGTTCGTACAGCGTGAGGACGTAGCGGCCGCGCGCGGTCGTGACGAAATAGTTCGTGTTCTCGATGCCTGACGCTATCGGGGCGAGTTCCGCGAGTGCACCCACCGCATAGCGCAGGAGCCAGGCGTCGAGATCGAGGGCGGTTACCGGCGTGTAGACGGACATGCGTGGTCGCGGCGGGCGTTGCGGCCGCACCGGCATTCAACGTTGAGTGGCAGGGTCAGCTCACCAGGAAAACAGAAGCCACATCGGGGGTTTCAACCCGAAATCGAGCGAATCGTAACGCAGATACGTCTGGCCGTTGCCGCTCGGAACGAGGTAGTACGGCGGCCCGAGACGCGGCGTCACCTTGACGTAGCGCAGTTCGCCCCCGACCCGGACTTCCTCGACCGTATCCGTCGCGCGACGGATGATCGTGACCTGCGGCTCGAGTTCCGGGTCGCCGGCGACACCGGCGTCCGGCAATGGCGGCGGCGCCGGAATGTAAGGCTCGGGCTTCGGCGGTGGCGGCGCGGGCGAAGGCGCCGGCTGCGCTTGCGCGCCCGCGGCAAACGCGATCGCAACAAACACCAGCAGCAAGAGGCGCAGCACCATGTTTCTATTCTACAGCGACGGCAAGACGGTACCAAATTGTGGAGGCGGGCTTCGCCGCGCCCACGATTTGGCCCCGGTGGAAGGAATCGAGGGTCGGACTCGAATTTACGTAGACGTTGTGCCCTGCCTCCACCCGGCATGGGAATTCGAGTCTGACCCACGGTTCATTGCGGGATGTCTCGCCGGGCGTACGTCAGACCTGCAACACAATGAACCGCTCGAACAGCGCCGACGATCGTCGGCGCCATATGGTCCGCAACAGGCGCGCTACTGATCGGCCGCGAAGCGGCTTGTGATCGGCGCGCTTCGTGGCCGTTGCTACAAGAATTTCGCTCGGCCGCCCGAAGACTTTCTTGCTGACTGCCGTTCGGGCAAAAAACATGGAGCGCGAAGCGCGGAGTCTTTTGTGCCCGCCGCATGCTACAAATTCAACATCTTCTCCCGCTCTTCGCGCGTCGGAACGAAGCCACGGCTCTCGTAGAACTTGAAGATGGCCTCGACGATCGCTTCGGGTTCCTCGATGATCTGCATGAGGTTCATGTCCGCGGCGCCGATCATGCCCTCGCCGACAAGCTTGTCCCCCATCCAGTCCAGGAGCCCGCGCCAGAAGTCGCCGCCGACGAGGATCACGGGAATCATCCGGCTCTTGCCGGTCTGCACGAGCGTCAGCACCTCGGAAAGTTCGTCGAGCGTGCCGAAGCCGCCAGGCAGGATGACGTAGGCCGACGCGAAGCGTACGAACATCATCTTGCGCGCGAAGAAGTACCGGAAGTCGATCGAGACGTCCTGGTACTCGTTGCCCGACTGCTCGAACGGCAGCATGATGTTGAGGCCGATCGCCGGGGATGCGCCGGCGCACGCGCCCTCGTTGGCGGCCTGCATGATGCCGGGGCCGCCACCGGAGATCACCGAGAAGCCGGCATCGGAGAGCAGGCGCGCGATGCGCTTGGTCTTCTCGTAGTACGGATGGCCGTCCTTGATGCGCGCGCTGCCGAAGACGCTGACGGCGGGCCGGACGCCGCGCAGCCGTTCTGTCGCGATGGCGAACTCTGCCATAATCCCCATCACCCGCCACGCCTCCCGGCCGTCGCTCGTGTGGAGTGCGTGCGGATCGATGAGTTCCGGAATCTTGTGGGTCTGACGCATGCCTACG
>JBDTNR010000166.1:0-7141 GCA_039933655.1 Betaproteobacteria bacterium
GTTCGGCGAAATTTCGGCGCGCCTGGCTGACAACAAGTGCCAGCATGTCGCGAACTCGGGCGCCGATGCCGTCGTGCTGGGCGACCTGGGTTGCATGCTGAATATCGAGGGTCGCTTGCGGCGGCGCGGCGATGCGACGACCAAGGTGCTGCACATCGCCGAAGTGCTGGCGGGGGAAATCTAGGAGACCCACCTGGCGACGCCGAGGCGGAGAACGACGTCGTCCTCTGCTCGTTGGCGGATCTTGGCGGGACTCGAGGTTCTGGAGGATAGATGCAAGTCGCATCGATGCACTTCAAGGAGCGCGCCCACGTCAAGCTGAACGACGCGGTGCTCCAGAAAAATCTCGGCAAGATCAAGGGCAAGTTCGTCGAGAAGCGCCGCTCGTCGATGGTCGAGCTTGACGACTTCGAGGGGACGCGCGACGCCGGCCGCGCCATTCGCCAGCGCGCGCTCGACAACCTCGACGTCTGGCTCGAGAAGTTCGAGAAGAGCGCCACCGCGCGCGGCGCAACGGTGCTGTTCGCGCAGAATCCCGCCGAGATCAACCGGCTGGTGCTGGACATCGCCGCGCGCCACGGCGTGCGCAAGATCATCAAGTCGAAGTCGATGGTGTCGGAGGAGTCCGCGCTCGACCATGCGATCGAGGGCGCCGGCATGAAGGTCGTGGAGACGGATCTCGGCGAGTACATCCTGCAGATCAACGACTACGAACCGCCGTCGCACATCATCGGACCGGCGCTGCACAAGAGCAAGGAGGAGGTGGCGGACATCTTCGCTCGCGTCCACGGCACGCCCCGCAAGGACGACATCGAGGAGCTGTGCCTCGAGGCGCGCGGGGTCCTGCGCGAACACTACCTTACGGCCGACATGGGCATCTCCGGCGGCAATTTCTTCGTCGCCGAGACCGGCTCCGTCGTGCTGGTGACCAACGAGGGCAACGCCACGCTGACCACCACGCTGCCGAAGGTCCACATTGCGATCTCCGGCATCGAGAAGATCGTCCCGACGCTCGAGGATGTCGCGACGTTGATGCGCCTGCTCCCGCGTTCGGCCACCGGGCAGTCGATATCCAACTACGTGGACATCCTCACCGGCCCCAAGGGCCAGGGTGAGTATCACGGCGTCGACCACATGTACTTCATCATCGTGGACTGCGGTCGCAGCGATATCCTCGCGAGCGACGTCAGCGAGGCGCTGCGCTGCATTCGCTGCGGCGCCTGCATGAACCACTGTCCGGTCTACCAGAACGTGGGCGGCCATTCGTATGGCTGGGTGTATCCGGGACCGATCGGCTCCATTCTCACGCCGATGTACGTCGGGCTCGAGAATGCGCTCGACCTGCCGCACGCGTCGACGTTCTGCAACCAGTGCGGCGTCGTATGCCCGGTGAAAATCCCGTTGCCGGACCTGCAGCGCAAGCTGCGCGAACGCGAGTTCGCCGAGGACATGCGGCCGTGGAGCGAGCGCAGCGCGCTGCGGCTGTGGGCATGGGTGGCGCGCCGTCCGGGGCTCTACGCGTGGTCGACGCGGCTCGCCGTGCGCTTCCTGCGCTCGCTGGCGGGCGCCGACGGCATGATCCGCAAGCTGCCGCTGGGTGGGGGCTGGACGGAAGGCCGCGAAATGCCCGCGCCGGCGGGCAGGACGTTCCGCGAACTCTACGCGCAACGCAAGCCGGCGGCCGGGAGCAATGGAAAATGACCGGAACGCATAACAGCCACGTCGCGCTGCCGCGGCTGTCGCGCCGCGCCGAATCGCTCGGCACCGAGAATGCGTTCGTCGTGCTGGCCGAAGTCAACGCGCTGATCCGCGAAGGCAAGGACATCGTGTCGTTCTGCATCGGGCAGCCGGATTTCCCGACGCCCGACAACGTGCAGGAAGCCGCCATTGCCGCGATCAAGTCCGGCAAGCACGGCTACACGCCAAGCGCCGGCATCGACGAGCTGCGCGCGGCGGCGGCGAAGGACCTGGGCTCGCGGCGCGGCCTCGACATCCAGGCTGACGACGTCGTCGTCGGCGCGGGGGCGAAGCCGTTCATCGCGTACACGATCGCCTCGGTCACCGACTACGGCGTCGGCGACGAAGTCATCTACCCGGTGCCTGGCTTTCCGATCTACGAATCGCAGATCGCCGCCAATGGCGCGGTTCCGGTGCCGATCTACCTGCGCGAGGCGCGCAACTTCGCGTTCGATCCCGCCGAACTCGAGTCGAAGATCACGCCCAAGACGCGCCTGCTGATTCTCAACACGCCGCAGAATCCCACCGGCGGCATCCTCGCGCGCGAGGACCTCGATGCCATCGCCGAGATCCTGCGGCGGCATCCGCAGGTGTGGGTGTTCGCCGACGAAATCTATTCGCGGCTCGTCTACGACGGCCGCTTCGACACGCTGGCCACCCGACCCGGCATGCTGGAGCGGACGATCATCAGCGACGGCGCGTCCAAGACCTGGGCGATGACCGGCTGGCGCATCGGCTACGTCGCCAACCGCGCGCTGGCGCCGGTGTTCACGCGGTGGATCACCAACACCGAGTCCTGCGCGTCGCAGATCTCGCAGTGGGCGGCTGTGGCCGCGATCACCGGGCCGCAGGATGCCGCCGACCACATGCGCGCGCGCTTTCTCGAGCGGCGGGACCTGATCGTCCGGTTGCTGAACGACATTCCGGGCATCACCTGCGCGTTGCCGGGCGGCGCATTCTACGCGTGGCCCAACGTCACCGAGGCGTGCAAGCTGACCGGCTGCACCGACTCCGAGGTGTTCCGCAGGCGTCTACTGCACGAGGCTGGCATCGCGGTGCTCGCCGACATCCACTTCGGCCGTCGGGTGCCGGGCGACGGCCAGCACATCCGGTTCTCGTATGCCGCCTCCAACGAGGCGATCGAGCGCGGCGTGGGCCGCCTGGCCGACTTCGTCCGCAGCGGCGGCCGCAAGTGAGGCGGCCGGCATGACGACCTCCATCGACGACAACCGGTCGTCACGCGACGCAGTGCTGGGGCGCGTGCGGTCCGCGCTCGGTAAGAGCGGATCGCGCGCCGAGGCGGCCGCCGAGGCGGATGCCTACATCGCGGCGCACCGGCAGGGGCCGCGACCCGCGATGCCCCCGGATCTCGTCGCGCGCTTCCTGACGCGCGCCACCGACATGGCCAGCACCGTCGAGCGCATCGACACGCCGGCGGCCATTCCCGCTGCCGTCGCGCGCTATCTCGACGCGCTGGTGTTGCCGCCCGCGCTCGCGGCGCAAAAGTCGCACAACGGCATCTGCTGGCCCGAGTTCGCCGCGCTCGACTGGGCGGGCGCCGGGCTCGCGATCGAAACGCGGCCCACGGTTGGCCACGACCGTCTCGGCATCACCGGCTGCTTCTGTGCAATCGCGGAAACCGGCACGCTGATGTTTCTCTCCGGCGCCGACACGCCCACCGCGACGACGCTGCTGCCGGATACGCACATCGCCGTGGTGCGCGCCGATCGCGTGGTGTCCGGCATGGAGGAGGCGTTCGCCCTGATCCGCAGCGAGCGCACGACGATGCCACGCGCCGTGAACATGATCTCCGGGCCTTCGCGCACCGGCGACATCGAGCAGACCATCGTGCTCGGTGCGCATGGTCCCTATCGCGTGCATATCCTGCTGCTCGGTTGAGGCGTTGGCGGGCACGGCGGCGATGTCCGGGAAGGTGAGCGTGACCGGCCCGGCGCATGGCGGGCGCCTGCGGGTGCGGGTGCTTGCCGGCCTGCTCGCCGGCGGCGCGATCACGCTGGCGTCGGCGCAGGAGATCGCGACCTACGAAGGTCCCTGCGATGCATCGGCTGCCGTTGCGCTTGATGCCGACCGCTTCGTCGTCGGCAACGACGAGAACAACATCCTGCACATCTACCAGCGCGGGCAGCCGGCGCCGACCGACACCGTCGACCTGACGCGCTTTCTCGACGTGCGCGGGAACCAGGAGGCCGACATCGAAGCTGGGGCCGTCATTGGCACGCGCGCTTACTGGATCACGTCGCATGGCCGCAACCGCGCCGGCAAGGCGCGGCCCGGTCGGCAGCGGATCTTCGCGACGGACCTGCGCCCGGGCAGCGCGGTGCCGATAGAACCGGTCGGGAAGCCCTACACGCAGCTGTTGCGCGACCTCGAGGAAACGCCGTCGCTCAAGCCCTATCGGCTGGGTGACGCGGCGCGCCTCGCCGCCGAGGCGCCGGGCGGGCTGAATATCGAAGGCCTGGCGGCCACGCCTGACGGAAAGCTGCTGATCGGCCTGCGCAATCCGGTCCCGGGCCAGCGCGCGCTCATCGTGCCGCTGGACAATCCCGCCGAGGTCATCGAAGGCAAGCGCGCGAAGCTCGGGGCCCCCGTGGAACTCGACCTGGGTGACCGCGGCATTCGCAGCATCGAACTCGTCGGCGCCGAATACGTGATCGTGGCGGGACCGGCCGCCGATGTCGGCACGTTCGTGTTGTATCGCTGGTCCGGGCGTCCCGGTGATGCGGCCACTCCGGTGCCCGCTGCGAAGTTGGGGACGTTGCGGCCCGAGGCGCTGTTCGCCGTGCCGCAGTCGGCACGTGTGCAATTGCTGAGCGACGATGGCGGCGTCCGGGCCGCAGGTGTCGAATGCAAGGCGCTGCCGAAGCAGCGGCAGTCGTTTCGCAGCCTGACGATCGATCGCTGAACGGGCTTCCGGAGTGTGTTTGGGGATGAGGTAGAGCAGCCGAAGCTTCGTCGCGCGCTACAGGATCTGCGCAGTGACGATCGCGAGCAGTGGCGGCATCATGGCTGTCGCGTAACGTAAATACGCGTAGAAGCTGGGCAATGCCACGCCATGGTCCTCGGCGATCGCCTGGATCATGCAGTGCGGTGCGTTGCCGATGTGGCTCAGCGCGCCGGAGTACACGGCTCCCCATCGAGATTGCCATCAGCGTTGACGCCAGCACACGCATCCGTGCCGTCACGCCGCCCCGGCCATGTCGAAGAATGTCGCGGCGTATCGGTCAATGACAGCGCGCTGCGCGAGCGCTTGGCCATTGCGGAAGCGGGCGCCCTCGATTTCGACATGTCGTGGACCTGCGGGTTCTGACAGGTGACTTGTTCGAGCCTGCGCCAGAAGTACCACGTCATCTGTGCCATCACAAGTCGTCCAAGAGGATGAATGTCGACGTACGTGTTTTGGTTCATCCTCGCAACAGCCAGGCCCCCGACCAGTGAGCGGACCACGCCCGGTGATTGCAATCGACGGCAATACCGGACGAGCCTCGAACGAAAGGACCTGTGATGGCCAAACAACCTTCCGCAACCGCCGGCAGCGGTCTTCCCATTCCTTACATCACTGCCGCATGGGCGGGTATGAGCCACGACGACATCATGTCGGGGTTGAAGGCGGGGTCGATCCTGACGCCGCCGGGCTCGCCCGCAGGCGGGCTGCCAGACGCGATCGCCAGTGCGGCGAATCCGCCAGGCGGTCTCGCGGCCGCCGGCGCTGCCGAGCAGCCGGCGCTGGTCGCACCCACTCGCGCGCAGGTCGGTGCATGGTTCAGCACACTCGACTCCGAACTCGCTCCCGCCACGTTCGACTCGATTTGGCAGAGCGCCGGTGCCAACGATGCTGCGCGCGCGAACACGCTGACGACCTATCTGGCGCGCGCGCTGCTCGGTCGCGAACTTGACGTACCGGAATCGCGTGGTGAATCAGCGACCGAATTTGCCCCGTCGACCCTGAAGGCGCTCGACGGCTTCATCGCTGATCCAGGCCATCGCGCGACCATCGTCGACCTGACGGACATGGCCGGAACGGACATCGCCGCGTTGGCTCGCACCGACATCGGATACCGGCACGCGTTGTTCGCCATGCAGCCGCTGGCGCTTACCGGCAATCGTGCGCTCTTTGCAGCGGGCAATGCCGACGGTCACTTGAACCTCTTCGATCCGGAGTCCGGCGAATCGCTGTTGAGCGATGCCTGGCTGAGTGACAGGAGCAAATTCCTGGCCTGGGACACGGCGGCTCGCGCAGGCGAGGAACTCAGCATCGAGGGTGCGGAGAGTTGGACGTTCGTCGATCGCGGCGCGCTGGACGGCGACGGTGCGCCAGCGCGACTCGAGCTCAAGTCTCGCGACGTCGCGACGAACACCCATCAGGTCGTGTTCGGCTCCAGCGACGGCGAGGCGATCAAGGGCCTGTCCGGCACTGACCGCCTCTACGGCGGCGGCGGAGACGACATCCTGCGCGGGGCCGGCGGCGCCGATCATCTCGAGGGCGGCGCGGGCGACGACCTGCTGCTGGGAGGCGCTGGCAATGACGAACTCGTCGGCAATCAAGGGGCGGACGAGATCGAAGGCGGGGCCGGCGCCGATCGCCTGGCAGGCGGAACGGGTGATGACGTACTGACCGGCGGTCGTGGCGGCGACCGTCTGGAGGGCGGGACCGGTCACGACACCTATGTGATCGAAGCGGGTGACGGCATCGACAAGGTATCGGATGCGGATGGGGTGGGGACCATCGAGTTGGACGGAGTCGGTGTGAGTGGAATAATGCAGCGAGGCAACGGCCACTGGACGTCCGCCGACGGTCGCGTCGAATTCGGATTCGATGGCGATTCCCAGGAAGGCGGCACCCTCACCATCAAGTCCTTCGAGCCAGATTCCGACCACTCGGGCACCCCCGCCAATGTCATCGAGGTCAAGAACTGGAAAAACGGCCATCTCGGGATTACTCTAGCCGGTAGTCTCACGGCCGACAGCCAGAATCTGGCGGCCACCGCCACTGCCGGCAATTCCGTCACGGAGTCCAGTGCCGATGGCATCGGAGTCGCTCCCGATTCGAATGGCAACGCCAGCGGTGACCAGTCCGCAATGAGCGACGCGCATGCCGAGGACGTCGCCGCGATGGCCGGCAATGAGGCTGGCACCGTTTCGAGCGCCCCGGGAGAGGCCGATGCCGACACCGACACCGATGCCGCCAGCGGCGATAGCACCGAGGGCGCATCGAACACCGGGGGGACCGGCGCGGGGGAAGGCGGCGGTGGCGACGGTGATAGCGATGGCGGAGCAGGTGCCGCACCGTTCGACTTCAGCGTGGCGCTCGATTCGTTGCTCGGTACCGCATTTCCCCCCGAGGTGACCCTCGATGCGGCGACACTCGCAACGGCCATCGACGCGT
>JBDTNR010000167.1:0-7139 GCA_039933655.1 Betaproteobacteria bacterium
TCCTGCCGATTGTCACGCCGCCGTTCGTGATTGCACTGGCGCTCGTCGTGCTGTTCGGCCGCACCGGCATCGTCACCGGGTGGCTCGACACGTGGTTCGGCATCGCGCGGTCGCGCTGGCTCTACGGGCTGCCGGGGGTCACGCTGGCGCAGCTGCTCACGTTCTCGCCCGTCGCGTTCATGATCCTGTACGGTGCGCTCTCCGCGATCAGCCCGGCGCTGGAAGAGGCGGCGCAAACGTTGCGCGCGTCGCGCGCCCGCGTTTTTCGCACCGTCACGTGGCCGCTCCTGCGCCCCGCGCTCGCCAACGCGTTCCTGCTGGGCTTCGTCGAGAGCCTCGCCGACTTCGGCAACCCGATCGTGCTGGCCGGGAATTTCGAAGTGCTGTCGACCAAGATTTTCTTCGCGGTCGCCGGCGCGCAGCACGATCCGGGGCGCGCCGCCGCGCTGGCCACCGTGTTGCTCGGGCTCACGCTGCTCGCCTTCTGGCTGCAGCAGCGTTGGGTCGGGAAACTGTCGTACGTCACGGTCACCGGCAAGGGTGACGGCGGAATTCCAGGCAAGCTGCCGAAGCCGCTGTGGTACTCGTGCTTCGGCGTGGCGGCGGGCTGGATCTTTTTCACGCTCGTCTGCTACGCGATCATCTTCATCGGCGGCTTCGTGAAGGACATCGGGCGCGGCGACATGACGCTGACGCTGCACCATTTCGCGCAGGGCTTCGGCATGGACTTCGATTCCAGGGGCACGATGTTCAGCGGTTCGGCCTGGGACAGCCTGTTCACGACGATCAAGGTCGCGGCGATCTCGGCGCCGCTGACGGCCGCCGTCGGGCTGCTGGCGGCCTACGTGATCACGCGGCACAGGTTTGTCGGCCGCCGCGCGTTCGAGTTCCTGACGATGGTCAGCTTCGCCATTCCCGGCACCGTGATCGGCGTGTCGTACATCGTCGCGTTCAACGTGGCGCCACTGGAGCTGACTGGGGGGATGGCAATTCTCGTGCTGTGCTTCGTCTTCCGCAACATGCCGGTCGGAGTGCGCGCGGGGGTGGCCGCACTGGCGCAGATCGACAAGACGCTGGACGAGGCATCGTCCACGCTGCGGGCATCAACTCTGCGCACACTGCGCGAGGTGATCCTGCCGCTGCTGCGTCCGGCGATTCTCGCCACGCTCGTGTTCAGCTTCACGCACGCGATGACGGCGGTGAGCGCGGTGATCTTTCTTGCCACTGCCAAGTACAATCTGTCCACCGTGTACATCATCGGCCGGGTCGAGGCCGGTGAGTATCCGTTGGCGATCGCCTATTCCGCAGTGTTGATTCTGGTGATGCTCACGGTGCTGCTCGTGATGCAGAAGCTGGTGGGCGAAACGCGGCTCGGGCGGCGCGCGCCCGCACCCGTGCTCGCTACAGGGAACTGACATGGACAAGTCCGCCGGCGGCGTCGTCTTCGAAGGCGTCACCAAGAAATACGGTGCTGTCACTGCCGTCGACGACGTGTCGTTCAAGGTCGCGCAGGGCGAACTCGTCACGCTGCTCGGCCCGTCGGGCTGCGGGAAGACGACGACGCTGCGGATGGTCGCCGGGCTCGAGGCGGTGACGAGCGGGCGCGTGCTGATCGGCGGCAAGGACGTGACGCTGCGCGCGGCCAACGAGCGCGACGTCAGCATGGTGTTCCAGTCATACGCGCTGTTCCCCCACATGACGGTGCTGGAAAATGTCTGCTACGGGCCGCTGTCGATGCGCACCGACAAGGAGAAGGCGCGGGGTATGGCGCGCGAGAAGCTGAAGATGCTCGGCCTATCGGAGTACGAGGCGCGGTTGCCGTCCGAGCTCTCCGGCGGCCAGCAGCAACGGGTGGCTGTCGCTCGCTCGCTGGTGCTGGAGCCTGCGGTGCTGCTGTTCGACGAGCCGCTGTCGAACCTCGATGCCAAGCTGCGGCGGCGGGTCCGTGAGGAAATACGCGAGCTGCAGCAGGCACTGGCGCTGACGGTGCTGTACGTGACGCACGACCAGGAAGAAGCGCTCGCGGTCTCCGACCACATCATCGTGATGAACATGGGCCGGATCGCGCAACAGGGGACGCCCGACGAACTGTACGAGACGCCGCAGTCGCGCTTCCTGGCCGACTTCATCGGCGATGCGAACCTGGTCGACGGCGAACTGCATGTCGCCGCGGACGGCGCATCGTTCGTCGCCGGTGGCATCACGGCGCCCGTGCGTGCCGACGGCATGGCGGCGGGGTCGGCGACGCTTGCCGTGCGCCCGCAGCGGCTGCGCGTCGTCGACGCGGGGCAGGGGATGCTGCCGGGCGTCTGCAAGCGCGTTTCCTACCTCGGCAGCCGCGTCGAGTACGTCATTGCCACGGCGTGGGGCGAATTGCTGGTGTTCGACCCCGAGGCGCGCACGACGCGTCGCCGTGACGAAGCCGTGGGCATCGTGTTCGATCGCGACGCCGCGATCGTGTTGACGCGCTGACCGATCTGCCCCCCATCTCCACTCAATCCCGACTGGACTCCCCATGACCGCCTACCTGATCGCCGACGTCGACATCAAGGACCTCGAGCGCTACGAGAAATACAAGCGCGAGGTGCCGGCGTTGATCGCCCGTCATGGCGGCGAATACCTGGTGCGCGGCGGCGGGTTCGACGTGCTCGAAGGCGACTGGCGGCCGACCAGGCTCGTGCTGTTCCGCTTCCCGGATCGCCAGTCCATTCACGCATTTTTCAACGACCCCGACTACCGGCCGCTGGCCGCGCTGCGCCACGAGATCGCCGACAGCTGCCTCGTCGCCGTCGACGGTCTTTAGACATGGCCGACACCCACCTGACCGACCGCTACGACGCGGCGCGCTGGATCGCGCGCGAGGCCGGGCAACTGGCGCTCGATTACTTCCGCAATCGCGAGCGCCTCACGGTCGAGATGAAGGGCCCGGCGGATTACGTGTCGCACGCCGACCGCGACGTCGAGAACGTCATCCGCCGCGAATTGAAAAGCATGTTTCCGGACGACGCGTTCCTGGGCGAGGAAACCGCCGCGCAATTCACGGGGCCGGTGGACCGCTGCTGGGTCGTCGATCCCATCGACGGCACGCACAACTTCCTGCGCGGCATCCCGTACTGGAACGTGGCGATCGGCTATGTCGAGAACGGCAGGACGCAGGTGGGCGTCGTGTACGACCCGCCGGCCGACGAGCTGTTCCACGCGCTGCGCGGCGGTGGCGCGTGGTGCCAGTCGGCTGCCGGCGAGTCGCGGCTGCAGGCGGCGCCGACTGCCGAGCTGGCGGGCAGCTACGTCGTGCTCGGCCATCACGACCGCTCGTTCGACGCGCGGTACTTCGACATCCGTCGCCGGATGATGGAAGCGGGTGTGGCGATGCGCAACTTCGGCTCGGCAGCGCTGCAGCTGGCGCATGTCGCGAGCGGCCGCCTCGACGGCTTCATCGAGTTGCAGCTCTCGGCATGGGACGCCATCGCCGGTCTGCTGCTGGTCGAGGAGGCCGGCGGCTACCAGGCGCCGTTCATGCCGGCCTCGCCCACCGCGAAGGCATTGTGCGTCGCCGGCGCACCGGGCATCGGCGCGGCGCTCGCGGCGCTCGTCATCGCTTAAGTCCGTCCGCTTCGCCATCCGGCAGCGGGTCGCGCGGGCGCCGCGGCCTTGCCAGGGCACGGGCCTGCGAATTGCTTTGTCGTGTGCCTCGCGGGTCGAAACGCCGTGGCGGCGCGCCTTATTGTAAATCCTGCGCGTCGGCCACCGGCGAATTTCGCAGGTTTTACAAGAGCTGGCGCTGGCGGCGCGCATCCCGGTGTCCCCGACGCTCCACTTTCATTCATCAACGACAGGCGCGCAATGACATTGCGCTGGCGAAAAATGTGGCCCATCGCTGCGGTGGCCGTGCTCATCGCTTTTGCCGGGACGCTGCTGGTGCTCAACCTGATGCCGCCGGAGAAGGCGGTTGACCAGCGGGTCGAGCGCCTGTACGACTCGCAGTCGCCGCAGTTTCGTCGGTCGATGGGCGTGCTGCTCGGACCGGCGATCGTGCCGGGCAACAAGGTAGAGACGCTCGTCAACGGCAGGGAGATCTTCCCGGCGATGCTCGAGGCGATCGCCCGTGCGAAGCAGTCGATCACCTTCGAGACCTACATCTACTGGGAAGGCGCGGTCGGCGACGCGTTCGCCAGGGCGCTCACGGAGCGCGCCCGCGCCGGCGTCCGCGTGCACGTGCTGCTCGATGCCGTCGGCGCCGCGAAAATGAAGGAATCGATGCTCGCCGACATGCGCCGCGACGGCGTCGAGATCGAGCACTACCATCCGCTGCGGTGGTACCACCTGGGGCGCATGAACAACCGGACGCACCGGAAGACGCTGGTCGTCGATGGCCGCGTCGGATTCACGGGCGGCGTCGGCATCGCCGACAAGTGGGACGGCCAGGCCGAAGATTCCGAGCACTGGCGCGACACGCACTTCCGCGTCGAAGGTCCCGTCGTCGCGCAGATGCAGGCGACCTTTCTCGACAACTGGATCCAGGTCCGCGGCGAAGTGCTGCACGGCGAGCGGTACTTCCCGGCGCAGGAGAGTGCGGGATCCGCCCGCGCGCAGATGTTCATGAGCTCGCCCACGGGCGGCAGCGACAGCATGCATCTCATGTACCTGCTCGCGATCACGTCGGCATCGACGTCGATCGACCTGGCAAGCGCCTATTTCGTACCGGACAAGCTCGCGCGCGATGCGTTGGTCGCCGCCGCGAAGCGCGGCGTGCGCGTCCGTATCCTGCTGCCCGGTCCGATCATCGATGCCGACATCGTGCGCCGCGCGTCGCGCGCCGACTGGGGGCCGCTGCTCGAGGCCGGTATCGCCATCCACGAGTACCAGCCGACGATGTTTCACTGCAAGGTGATGGTCGTCGACCAGCGGATGGTCTCCGTCGGCTCGACGAACTTCGACAATCGCTCGTTCCGGCTGAACGACGAGTCGAACCTGAACGTCTACGACGAAGCGTTCGCCCGCGCGCAGACCGCGATCATCGAGCGCGACCTGGCGCAGAGCAGGCAGGTCACGCTGGCCGAGTGGCAGGCGCGGCCCTGGCACGAAAAGGTGATCGAATACACGGCGTCGCTGCTGTCCTTCCAGCTGTGACGGGCGGCGGATGCGCGGAGCTGCCTGACGCCGAACGCCGCCCGCGCCGTCACTTCTTGTCGAAATCCCCCGCGAACGCGTAGGCCATTTCGCCCGGCCTGAAGTATTTGCGCAGCGCCGCGTTCACGTCCTGTGGTGTCAGCTTCTCGATCGCGGCATCGACCGCGCCCGAGGTCGCGAACGTCCGGCCATAGAACGCCTGCGTGGCCAGCGCGCCGGCGATACGGCCGTCCTCGGTACGGCCGAGCCTGCGCTCCTGCAGCACGCCGGACTTCGCCGCCGCCACTTCCGCTTCGGTGAAGCCGTCCTTCAGCGCGCGGTCGAACTCCTCGGTCAGGCCGGCACGAATGCGCGCCAGGTTCTCCGGCGCGAAGATCGCATACGCGCCGATTGCGCTGTTCGCATCGAGCGCGCTCGGCTGGAAGAACGTGCCGGCGCTGTACGACAGGCCATCCGTCTGCCGCAGCCGCATCGGTACGCGCGCCGACGACGAATCACCCAGGATGAAGCTCGTCACCAGCAGCGCGGGGTAGTCGGGACTCAGGTCGTTGACGGACATCTTCTCGATCCCGATCAGGAACGCATTCGCCTTGTCGGGAACCTGCAGCTGCATCGCCACTGGCTTGTTGGGAACGAACGGATCCGGCACCCGCGTGTAGGGTGACGGACTCTTCCAGTTGTCGAAGAGTTCGGTGACCAGCGCCCGCACTGCGTCGACGTCGAAATCGCCGACGATCGCCAGTTCCGCATTGCTCGCGCCGTAGAACTGCGCATGGAACCGCTTGACGTCGTCGACGGTCACCGCGCCGTTGGCGGCGATGCTCTCCTCGACCGTCGGCGCGTAGCGCGGATCGCCGACCGGGTACGGATTGTTGTGCCGCGCCAGCGCGCGCTGCGCGATGCTTTGCGGATCGGTCCGCGACGCCTCGAGTTGCGTATTGCGCTGCCGTTGCAGCGTGTCGAGCTCCGCGGCGGGGAAGGATGGCTCGCGCAGCACCTCGGCGGCCAGCCGCAAGGTGTCCGCCAGTTGCGCGCGATAGGTCTGGCCGGAGGCCGAGGCGCCGGTCAGCGCGCCGCTGATGCCGACTTTCGCGCGCAGCTTGTCGAAGGCATCCTCGATTTCCTGCCGCGATCGCTTCGTCGTGCCGCGAGTCAACATGCTGCCGGTCAGCGCGCCCTGGCTCGCCTTGCCGAACACCGACTTCTCGTCGCCGAAGTGCAGCGACAGCGTGAAGCTGACCGTCTCGCCGCGCGTCTTCTTGGGCAGCAGCGCCACCTTCATTCCGTTGGGAAGCGTGACGCGCTGCGTGCGCGCGTCGAGGTTCGCGGGGGACGGGTCGAACACTTCGCCGGTCTGCGCCGCCGCGTCGCCCTTGTAGTCCTTGACCAGCGTCGCGACGTCGATCGTCGCCGGCAGCGGCGCGCGGTCGGGCTTGGGGTCGGGCAGGAACTCGCCGATCGTGACGTTCGAGCGCTTGAGGTAGCTCTGCGCGACGCGCTGCACGTCGGCGGGCTTGACGGCGCGGTAGCGATCCCGCTCGAGGAAATAGAGCCGCCAGTCGCCGAGCGCGATCGATTCCGAGATCGCGACGCCGAACGCCTGGGGGTTGGCCATCGTCTCGTCGAAGCTCTTGGCGGCCTTCTGCCGGACGCGCGCGACCTCGGCTTCGGTGATCGGGTCGGTGGCGATGTTGGCGATCGTGGCGAACATCGCGTCGCGCACCGGCTCGACGGCGTCGTTTTCGGGAACCTGTGCGAACAGCGTCAGCGTTCCCGGGTCCACGCCCGCGATGTTCCACGCCTGGACCGACGTGGCTTTCTTCGTCTCGACGAGTGACTTGTACAGCCGCCCCGACGGCGCCAGCGTCAGCACGTCGCCCAGCACGTCGACGGCGACGGCGTCCGGGTCGGCGCCGCGTACCGTGTGGAACATCATGCCGAGGAACTTCGAATTGCCGACGCGCCGCAGCGTCGCCGTGCGCTCGCCGTCCTGCACCGGCTCCTGCGTG
>JBDTNR010000168.1:0-7090 GCA_039933655.1 Betaproteobacteria bacterium
GCGCGCAGTGACCGGCGTGTTCGCGCGTTGGCGCTGGACGATGGTCTTCCTGACGCAGGCGGTGTTCTACGGGCTGCCGTGGCTCGTCTGGAACGGCCGCCAGGCCGTACTGTTCGACCTGGCTGCCCGGAAGTTCTACATCTTCGGCTGGGTGCTGTGGCCGCAGGACGTCATTTACCTGACAGTGCTTCTGGTGCTTGCCGCGCTGTCGCTGTTCCTGTTCACGGCGATCGCGGGCCGCCTGTGGTGCGGCTATGCCTGCCCGCAGACCGTCTACACCGAGATCTTCCTCTGGATCGAGCGCAAGATCGAGGGCGACCGCATGGCGCGCATGAAGCTCGATGCCGCGCCGCGGTCCGCGACCAAGATCCTGAAAAAGACGGAAAAGCACGCCGCGTGGATCGTGCTTTCGCTGTGGACCGGCTACACGTTCGTCGGCTACTTCACGCCGATCCGCGACCTGGGCGTGCGGATGACGACGCTGGACCTCGGCGGATGGGAAGCGTTCTGGGTGTTTTTCTATGCGTTCGCGACGTACGGCAACGCGGGATGGATGCGCGAACAGGTCTGCAAGTACATGTGTCCGTACGCGCGCTTCCAGTCGGTGATGTTCGACCGCGACACGCTGATCATCGCCTACGACACGCAGCGCGGCGAGCCGCGGGGCTCGCGCAGCAAGAAGGTCGACAGGAAGGTCGCGGCGCTCGGCGACTGCATCGACTGCAGCATCTGCGTGCAGGTATGCCCGACCGGCATCGACATCCGCCAGGGCCTGCAATACGAATGTATCGGCTGCGCCGCCTGCATCGACGGCTGCGACCAGGTGATGGACAAGATGGGCTATCCGCGTGGCCTCATCCGCTATGCGTCGTCGAATTCGCTGGCGAGCAACATGACGCGCGCACAGATGTGGCGGCGTGTGCTGCGCCCGCGCACGCTGGTCTACACCGCGGTGCTGCTGGCGATCGCCGTCGCCGCTGGCGTCTCGCTGGCGCTCAAGAGCCCGTTGAAGGTCGACGTGGCACGCGACCGCGGCGCGCTCGCGCGCGAGGCGAGCCCCGGCGTGATCGAAAACGTCTACCGTGTCACGATCATGAACACGGCCGAAGTACCACGCAAATTCCGCATCACGGCGTCGGGACTGTCCGGCATCGCGGTTGCCGGGCTCGCGCAGCCGATCGAGGTCGCGCCGGCGTCGGCGCAACTGGTGCCGTTGCGGCTGCAGGTCGGCGCCGAGGCCGCGGCGCCCGGCTCGCACCCGGTCGAGCTTCTGGTCGAGGCGACCGACGATTCGCAGGTGACGCGCCGCGAGAACACGACGTTCATCCTGCCCAAGCCGTGATAACGTGAGGAACGCTTCGATGGGCAACGCCAGCACCGCAGTCATGTCCGATTCCGCACCGCGCACGCCGCCGTGGCATCGCCAGCGCTGGCCCTGGCTGTTGATGCTGGGACCCGCGATCGTGATCGTCGCCGGCGTCTACACGACGTGGCTGGCGGTTGCAACCGACGACGGCCTCGTCGCCGACGACTATTACAAGCGCGGACTGGCGATCAACCGGACGCTCGCGCGCTCGGACCGCGCGGCGATCCTCGGCATGTCCGCCGTCGTCGATGTCGACAACGCAGGCCACGCGCGCGTGGCGCTTTCCGCGCGGGACGCGGCGTCGCTGCCTGTCGCCGTGCGGCTGGCAATCCTGCATCCGACGCGCGCGGGTTTCGATCGCCGCGCTGATCTCGTACGCGGACCCGAGGGTGTCTACGTGGGTCAGGTCGAGCCGGACGCGATGGGGCGGCGGCTGTTGATCGTCGAGACCGATGAATGGCGGTTGCCAGCCGTCGAAGTCAACGGACCGGTCAGCGCCGTGCGGCTCTCCGCCGGCCCGCGTTGAGCAAGGGAAACGCCATGCCAACACCGACCCGCTGGCTGACCGCGCAACGCCTGATGTGGATCGTCTGGCCCGCGTTCCTGATGGCGGGCGTGGCCGAACTCGTGTTCTTCTCGATCTTCGACCCGTTCGACCTGCATTTCTTCGGCGCGCCGCTCGCGATGTCGCGCCAGTCGATCTACGCGATGGGCTTCTTCGGCTTCTGGGGGCTGGGCATCGCGTCGTCCGCGCTGTCGCTGTTTCTCGAGAGCCCGCCCGTGTGCCAGTCGGCGGCAGACGCCGGGCACGACGGCAACGATGCGCTGCGCTAGCTGTCAACCGTCAGTACGTTGTTTCACGTTCCCATGCCGCATCGTCATGCCACCCGCCGTCGTCCCCGCGAAGGCGGGGACCCAGCGTCTTTGGAGCCCGCTCTGCGCGAGGCATGAAAACGTCACTGGGTTCCCGCGTTCGCGGGAACGACGGTTGAGGAGGATTCATGCGTGCCGGAAACTACGTATTGAACCTTCACAGCTAGTGCACGCCGGCCAGCTTCTTGAGCGTCGGCAGGTCAACGATCTTCACGGCGCGGCCCTGCACCTGCACGAGGCCCTCCTCCTGGAAGCGCGAGAACAGCCGGCTCACCGTCTCGAGCTTCAGTCCGAGGAAGCTGCCGATTTCCTCGCGCGTCATCCGCAGCACGAATTCGGTCGACGAGTAGCCGCGGCATTTGTAGCGCTCGGAGAGGTTGAGCAGGAACGCCGCCAGCCGCTCCTCGGCGCGCATGCTGCCGAGCAGCAACAGTTGCCGATGGTCGTGGCCGATCTCGCGCCCGACAACGCGATGGAGGCTGTGCTGCAGAGCCGGCACCTGGCGCGCGATTTCCTCGAGACGATCGAATGGAATCACGCACGCCTCGGTGTCCTCGAGCGCCACCGCTTCGCATTCGTGGCGCCCGCTGCTCATGCCGTCGAGGCCCAGGATGTCGCCGGGCATGTGGTAACCGGCGATCTGCTCGCGGCCGTCGTCGGAGAGCATCGTCGTCTTCACCGAACCCAGCCGGATGGCGAACAGCGCGGCGAACGGCGCACCGTTGCGGAACACCGGTTCGCCCTTCTTCAGCTTCACCCGGTTGCCGATGATCGCATATAGCTGGTCCACTTCGGACGTCGCGAGGCCGAACGGCAGGCACAGCTCGCGCATGCTGCAGGTGCTGCAGTGCGCGCGGAGGTCGCCGATCGAGATGACGCGCGCATTTGGCGTCGTCGCGGTGCGCGGATCGGGATTGGCCATGGGACGCTGGAGGTGGGGGGGGACGCGGGGCAGGCTTCCTGAATCCGCAGAGTCTAGCGGGTATGGCGCCGATTTGCACCACGCGCCGGTGGCCGGGTCCCGTGACGCGCCCCTGGACACGAAAGGCGTGCGGCGATGCCCCAGTCCGCGCTGATCGGCGCATTCCTCGCGGGCCTCCTCGGGGGCCTGCACTGTTTCGCGATGTGCGGCGGGTGGCTCGCTGTCGTCGCCGGTCCCGCCGCCGTCCCGCTCGAACCCGCGCGCGCGCTGCGCGCGGGCCAGTTCGCGAGTCACGCCGGGCGTCTGACGACCTATGTGCTTCTCGGCGCGTTGTTCGGCGCTGCGGGAGGCGCTGCCTTCGCGTTCGCGCTCGGACCGGTCCAGCGCGCGCTCTACGTCGCCGCCAACGTGTTGCTGTTGCTGCTCGCGGCATCCATCGCCATCCGCGGCATCGAGTTCGCGGGTCTCGAACGGGCGGGCCTGTCGGTGTTTCGCCGACTGCTGCCGCTGGTGACGCGGATCGCGCCGCGCAATGGCCTGGCCGGACGCTATCTGCTCGGCCTTGTCTGGGGCTTTACGCCGTGCGCGCTGGTCTACGGCGTGCTGCCGGTCGCGATGCTTTCCGGCGGCCCCGTCGAGGGTGCGCTGGTGATGCTGGCGTTCGGTGTCGGGACGCTGCCCAATCTTCTCGCTGCCGGCTGGACGCTGGCACGAACGCGGCGCTGGTTCGCGCAGCCGGTCTATCGTTACGGGGCGGCGTCGATCGTCGCAGGGTTCGCACTGGTCGGCCTCTATCGCGCGTGGTTCGCGCCGCAAATGCTCGCTGACGGGCCGTTCTGCCTGTTCGGTTGACGCCAGGCAGCGGATGCCGGGGGACGCGCGCGCTTTCGGGCGCGTCACGCGTGGCATGCGACAATCCACCGCCGTCAGTACCCCCGTTCCCCTGCCTTCGTATCCTTGATTCGCGATGGACGATCCGCGCCGCTATCCCGACGCCAGCGCTGCGCCGCACGGCGCTGCGCGACTCCACGACCTTGCACTGGCGAGCCACGCGGCTGCTACCGCGCAATCGGCGGACGCTCGTGACGCGGAGATCGCCTGCGCGATCGACGACCTGCTGCGGCCCGGGCACGGCGACGCGCTGGCCGCGGTATTTGCCAGTGCGCCGTCGGCCGCCGTCCATCGCCACCTGTGGCGCGTGCTCGCGCAGCGCGAGCGCGCGGGCGCGCCCGATCCGGCGTCGCTCGTGCGCCTGTTCGCGCTGCCGGTCGTCGTCGTCGCCGGCATCGAAGGCGGGGCCGCGGGCGCGACGACGCTACCCGGCGTAATCGACGAGGTGTCGACATTGACGGCGATCCTGCGCGAACACGGTGCGCTGGCCGGCAACGAAGCGATCGCGCTCGGCAAGGCGCTCGTCGCCGCCGATGCGCTCGACTTCGCGCGGCTGCCGGATTTACTGGCCTGGCGCGCGATGGCAGACGCGCCCACTGCGCCGCATGCGCTGCCGCCGGCGCCGATCGCCGTGGCTGCCGGCGCCGAGGGCGTCCACCTGCGTTTTCTCGTCGGCACGCTGCTCGCCGCGCCCGGCGCCGATCCGATGCGGGCCGCGGAGGTGGGCAAGTGGGGAATGCCCGTCGCGCAGGCGCTCTCGCGCGTGCTCGCCGCGCCCGGCGTGCCGGTGCTCGCGCTGCCGCGCGCGCCGCAGCCGCTCGTCACCGCGCTGTGGCAGGGCCGCCAGGCGCAGCGCGAAGTGGGCGCGCAGCTGTTCGCCAGCAACGCGATCCGCAAGCTGCGCGCCGCCACCGGCGAGCCGACGGCGGTGATCAGCGTGCATCGGATGGATTCGCCACCAGGCGGCGGTGAAGTGCGGCTGTCGCTGTCGTCGCCGTTCGATCCCCGGCAGGCCGAGGGCCTCCGCTGTTCGCTGCTGCCGCTCGATCGCGTCCTGGACGTCGTGCAGATGCTGGAGACGTTGCTCGCCGATTGCCGCGTGCGCGACGTGCGCAGGGAGCCCGGCGTGCACGCCGACCGCGATCCCGCGACCGGCATGACGCTGCTGTTCAAGAGCGATGGCGGTCGGCCGGCGCCTGCCGTGCATTGAAAGCGATGCCGCCGGCGTTTGGGCGCGGGGCTGCAAGCGGCGCTACCGGACGAACGCGATGCCGCCGCCCGCGCCCGACGCGTCGCGCCGGCGCACGCGCCCGGCGCCACTGACCTGCTCGGTCACCTCCGGGTCGCCCAGGTACTCGACGCTGCCGGCGCCGGAGATCGTCGCCTTCAGCGTCTTCTCCGCATTGATGACCACACGGCCGGCGCCGGCCACCGACACGGTGGCGTTCTGGCTGAGGAGCCTGGCGCCGCGGTAGTCGCCCGCGCCCGAGATCGAGATCGCCTGGTCGATGGCGCGGCCCGCGATCTCCGCCTTCAGCGCACCCGCCCCCGCGAGGCGCAGCGTGCCGACCTGCAGGTTGTCGATCTTCACCGCGGTACCGCCGGCGCCCGAGATCTTAAGGTCCGGCACCTTGACGTCGCCCGCGGAGAGCTTGACGGTGCCGGTCGCGGTGATCGACTCCAGATTCCTGAACGTCACCGTCACCTGCAGCGCCCGGTCGCGGCCGCCGCCGATGATCCAGTCCCACCAGCGCGAGCTGTCCTCCGCGCGCACGTACAGCGTGTCGTCGCGTACTTCGGCGGTGACGAGGCCGTGCTTGCGCGACGCGACCGGCAGCGCCACAGACTCGGTCGCTCCCTGGACGAGTGTCACCTCGGCCACGCCGGAAACCCTGATGTGCGCGAACGGTGGCAGCGCGCTGATGGCGGCGGATTCGCGGCCGCCGGGGAACTCCGCCCGCGGCGGATGACTGCCGAAAGTCGCCGACGTCAGCGCCACCCACGTGAGGAAGGCGGCGAGAGCGACGGACGCCAGGATGACGAGGGGTAGCGTGAAGCGGCGCATGGCGGGCTTTGGCGGAAGCGGATCGATACAGGGTTGGATGCGGCGAGGGCCAGGTCCGGATTCGACGGCCGTCATCGGCCGCCCCTCAATGCCGCCTACGGCGCGGCGAGGAAGCGGATGTCGCCGTACCACGCTTCGACCGTGGCGCCGGTGTTATCCGTGTCGGTCAGGATACCCACGTCGGTCAGCATGCCGGGCTCCTCGCCGAACGCGCGGCGGAAGTCCTCGACGACGTTGCGCGTCAGCGTGACCCACTTGCCGACGTCGGTGCCGCCGCTGGCCGCCACGATCATCTCCACCCGCCGCGTGTGCGGGTTATCGATGACGGTGCCGACAGGCGCGGTGTTCGCCCACACGTAGACGAGCTGCGCGTACGGCAGGTCGCGGCCCGTCGCGCGCCTGGCGATCAGCGACGCCGTCTTCTCGCGCAGCGTCAGCTTCGCCTTGTCGCCGTCGAAGCCGAGCGTGATGCGCACCGGCGAGTCTTCCTTGGCGGCGACAGCATTGTCGGCGCCTTCGATGAGATTCGAGATTTTCCAGCGGAACTGGACCCAAGGCGCGCTCCTGATGTCGAAGCGGACGTTCTGGATGAGTCCGCTCGCCGCGGCGACCGCCCTGGCATGCAGGACGGTCCTGCCCTGGTCCTCGATGAAGCGGAACTCGGTGGGCGTCTTGAGCGACCCGAACTTGAGCGGCTCCCAGCCGGCCGGCGGCGTCGTGCCCGTTTTGGCGGCCGAGAACGGCGTGACCAGTGGCGACGATTCCATCCGCTGCGCGTGCGCGGGGCCGGCAGACAGGATCGCGGCGGCAAGGCATGTCGGCAGGAGGAGGGAGCGACGCATCGTGGTCTTTTCGCGGAACGTGTCGGCAGGCGCGGACATCCTTCGAAAGAGCGCGATCCGTGCCGCCCCTTATAATAATGGTTCGTCAGTAAAAACTGTGGGCGAGCTTAGGCTCGGGTAGTTTGCCAAGC
>JBDTNR010000169.1:0-7087 GCA_039933655.1 Betaproteobacteria bacterium
ACCTCGGGCAGGAATTCGAGCAGGAGCAGACGTTCGTGCGCAAGGGCTTGCCCCCCGATCTTGCCGGCAAGCTCCGGCGCGGTCACTGGTCGGTGCAGGCCGAACTCGACTTGCACGGCAGCACCGTCGACGAGGCGCACGACGCGCTGTCCGATTTCATCGTCGCGGCGCGCGATCGCCGGCTGCGTTGCGTGCGCGTCATCCACGGCAAGGGACTGACGTCGCCCGGCAAGGAGCCGGTGCTGAAGGGCAAGGTCCGGCGCTGGCTCGCGCACTGGGATGAAGTACTTGCCTACGCCGAAGCGCCGCGGCATGCGGGGGGTGGAGGCGCTGTTCTGGTGTTGTTGAAGGGCAGTTAGTGGATAAATCAGAAGGGGTTGCGAGCCTAACGGCCGCAACCCCTTGGAAAAATCACGACGCTAAAGCGCCTGACGACATGCTGGTCAGACGGAAATCGCGGGCAGAGCCCGACGATTTCTGGAATAGAAGCTGGACGCGGCGTGGCCTGTCATCGCCGCTGGCTCGGCGGTTACGCTCTTACGTCAATCGGAGTTGGCAAACCAGCGCAATCGTCAAGCGCGATGGCGCATCGCAGTCGGTCGATATGCGCGCGTCGCGCGCACAACACGCGTCGTTACCAACCCTAGAGCAAATCGTCGGGCTCCGCCCGCGATTTGCCCCACTTCAGCCTGTCGCGAGGCAGTCAGCGTCGTCGATTTTTCCAAGGGTGTGCGCCGTTAGGCCTGCACACCCTTCACATTTATCTACCCCGGCCTGCACACCCTTCACATCTATCTACCCCGGCCTGCACACCCTTCAAATTCCCAGGAGTTTGGCTATTACCGTCTTTGCGATAAAGCCGATCATCCCGAACGACAGCACGAAGAACAACACGAACGTGCCAAGCCGGCCCGCCTTCGACTGCTTCGCCAGGTTCCAGATGATGAACAGCATGTACGCGATGAACGCGCCGACGCCGAACGTCACGCCGAACTCGGCGATCTGCGCCTCGGTGAAGCCGAAAATCGTGTGCTCGGCACCCATGCCGCGTTCTACCTGTGGCGACTAAAGTGGACCGCCGCGCCACGCCCGCGATCGTCATCGCTGACCACGAGAATGTGCAGCGCCCGCCAACCGACACTTGCTTCCCGCTCGCGCCGGAACAACGGGCGCCCTGCGCGAACCGGCAACGATGCAGCGATCATCATCGATACCGCTCGGGCAACGCATCGGCGTCAATGAGCTCGCGATACGCGTGCCACGTCGCGTGGCCGACGACGGGCACGGCAAAGACGAAGCCAACCATCACCGTCAGCATCGACAGCGCGATCAGCGCCATGATCAGCAGCGCCCACAGCGCCATCGCCGCGGGGTTGTCCCCCACGGCGCGCACGCTCGTCAGGATGGCGCGCCGCAGCGGGACGCGCCGGTCGAGCAGAAGCGGCACCGACACCGCAGTGGCGGCGAACACGATGGCCGCACCCAGCGCGCCGACGAGCACCCACAGCGGAAACACCCACCAGCGCGACGCCGCGACGAAGTGCCGCAGGAACTCAGGCAAGCTCGCCACCCGCTCGGGCACGAACTGCACGACCAGCGCCACCGAGACGCCGACCCACAGCGTGGCGGCGATGCCCAGCAGCACGCCGAGCCACACCAGCGGGCGCGTGCCGCGCTGCCAGGCGGCGACGGCATGCGCAAGCAACGGGCGCTCGCCGCAAGCCCGCCGCCGCGACAGCTCGTAGAGACCGGTAGCGAGAATCGGCCCGATCAGCACGAACCCGGAAAACGCACCCGGCAGGATCGGCCATGCGTGCAGCGCGACGGTCAGGATCGCCAGTCCGCCGAGCATCACGATGAAGCCGTGGAGGACGCTCGGGCCGAACGCATGCGTGAAATCCTGCCAGCCCATCCGCAGCCACGCGAAGGGCCTGGTCAGTGCGACGACGCGCACCGGCAGTGGTCCGGCGGCGGGCGTGACGGGAAGTGTCGCCATCGTCAACGCGACTGCGGCGGGCGTGCCGTCACCGCGTCGGCCTTTCGGCGCCTGCCGCGTCCGCGCTGTTCGACTCCGCCTTGGCGCCCACGCGCTCGACCTGCGGATCCGACCACGAGCCGGTGATCCGGTAGTCGTAGCTGAAAATCTGCCCGAGCGGATTGTCCATCAGCTTCTGCGCGAGCAGCGTGCCCGCGGCCACGGCCGCGCCGACGAGCGGATTGGCGATGAACAGCGCCGCCGCGCCGGCGGAGAACGTCGTCGACAACGCGGGCTTCACGCGCACGTCGAGGCGCGTGGTCTCGCTCGCGAGGTCGATGTCGCCGGTGATATTGACCGTAGCGGCCGGCCCGTCGAGCTTTAGGCTCTCGGTGTGCATCATGCCCTTCACAAGATTGAAGTCGCCGGCGATGTCGTCGAACGCGAAGCCTTCGCTGAAGACGTCGCGGAAATCGAGCGTGAGCCGCCGCGGCAACGCCTGCAGCGACAGGAGTGAGAGCAGCTTGCCGATGCCGGGGTCGATTTTTGTGAACTGCCCGGCGCCGGTCTTCAGCGTGAAGTTGCCGTCCAGCGTCGGATAGTCGAAATCGTTCGGTGCGCCGTTCCACGTCAGCTTGCCGGCGATCTTCGTCGGCGCATTCTTGACGGCGACCGGATATCCGAAGCGGTCAAGGAAGGCGCCGGCATCGTCCGCGGACAGCGCCACGTCGATCTCCGTGGTCGGCTTGTCGCGACCGACGCGCCACCACCCGCTGCCGTCGATGCGCCCCGCGGGGCTGGTGAGCGCGAGTTTGGAAATACGCCAGTCCGGCCCGGCCGGCTGCGCGAGCAAATCGAACTTGCCGAGATCATGCCCGCGGGCGAAGAACGACTCAGCCTGGATGTCGAGCTCAGGCCACGTGTTCTTGGCCTTTTCGCTGCTGTCGACCTCGCTGCGCGCCGGATGCAGCTCGTCGGGGCCGGGTGAGGCAAACCGCGACAGGCGCGCCATCACGCGTCCGTTGGGCAGACCTGGCGCAGGACCGCGCCAGACGGCGGTCCCCTCGACCTCACTCCCGGCGAGGCGCAGACGCCAATCGCCATCGGCGCGCAGCGCGATCACCTTGATATCGTGCAGCACGCGGCCGAAGACATCGAGCCGGCCGGCCTCGACGTCGACGCCGTTCAGTTCGAAGGCGTTCGCGGGTCGCGGCGGCGTGGCGGTACCCGTTGCGGCAGATTTCGGCGACTCCTTCGCGTACAGCGCCATCCATTCGTCGAAGTCGAAATCCGCGAGCTGTCCGCGCACCCACAGGCCGGGGCGGTCGGCGGCGCCGCCGCGCGCGATGGCGGCGCCGAGCAACAGCAGCGCGCGATCGACCGTCGCGCTGTCCTTGACGTTGATCCGGTGCGCCAGCACGCGCAGATCGCTGCGGTAGTCGATCGTCAGCAGGTCTTCCTGCGGCTTGCCGGCAACCTCGCGCCGCTCGACCTTGAGCGCCGCGGTTTCGATGGCGAGCTTGCCCAGCGGCGCTGGCAGGTCGACGGCAACGCCCTTCAGCGACGATTCGAGCGTCCACGTCGTGGCCGCGCCACCCGTCGTCGCGGCGAGTTGCCACTCCGTCGCGCCGGACACGCGATGCAACAGCGGCAGATCGAGCTCGGCCTTCACCGCCGCGAGATTGGCGGTGCCGCTGGCATTGACGCGCACGCGGCCCTCGCCGCTAGCGACGGCCAGCTTCATCGTGCCGCCGAAGGCTTCCGCCGTCAGGTCATGCGACTGCATCGACAGATCGCTGAAGCCAAAATAGCCGTTCACCTGCGCCAGCGCGGGCATTCCGGGCAGGCGCAGCTGGTTGTTGACGAGCTGGTAGTCCCCCGCCACCTTGACGTCCTCGCCCTTGCCCAGCGGCAGCGAAAAACGCAGCGTCAGCTTGCCGTTGCCGGTGGCTTGCGCGCCGGCGGTCGCGTGGCCGGTCCATTCCGACACGGGGCTCGTCGCGATGAAATGCAGGAACTCGGTCGTGGTACCCGACGCCTCGCCGGCGATCGTCAGCACCGGAAACGGCACGCCCAGGTGCACAATCTCGGCCGTGACCGGTCCGGTCTGCACGCCGGCGATCCGCCCGCGCCTGGCGTCGATCGCGAGACCGGTCCCCTCGAACTTGACGTCGGCATCGAGCTCGGTGACCTCCGGCCAGCCGTTGGCATAGTCGAGCGTCACGCCAGCCGTCTTGAACGTCACCAGGAACTGGCCGCGCTTGGAATCCGCGAACGGAAAGTCCGCGAGATCGCCGGCGAGCGCGATGCGGATGTCGGAGGCCGTGCCCTTCGTGATGCTCTGCCGCAGCCAGTCGCGCACGTTGCGGTCGAGCGTCAGCGGCAGGTAGTTGTAGAGGTTCTGTGCGTCGGCGCGCGCGAGCTGCGCCTTCAGTTCGATGAGCCCGGGGCCCTGCGGGCGCGCGCGCCAGCTGCCGCTCGCCGTGCCCGACGTGTGCGGCGTGACGAAGCGAACGTCGTCGATTGTGATGCGCAACCCCTCCTGTCCGCGCGACCAGCCCACGCGGCCCGACGCCACGTCGAACACCAGCGTGCCGGCGAAGACGCGCGGCAGCGACACGCGCATGTCGCGGCTGTCGAGCTTCAAGTCGCCCTTGGCTTCGTCGAACGTGAAGTTCCCCGACACGCTCGCGGCCCCCGGCAGCGATTCGCTGGCGGCGATGCCGAACTGCGTGAACGCGCCGCTGCCCGAGTAGCGCGTCGGCTCGTCGGGCGGGCCGGTCCAGGCGTATTTGCCGCCCGTCACGCTGCCGCGCAGCGCGAGCACCGCCAGGTCGCGCCGCCATTGCTCCGGCAGCGGCAGGTGCTCGGCCAGCTTCGACAGCGGCTGCACTTCCAGCCGGTCGAATGCCATCTGCCCGCCGGTGATCGCGCCGTCCGCGCCTTCGGTCATCGTCGCGGTGAACGTGACCGGCGCCAGTTCCTCGCCACTTTGCGTACGGAACGTGAGCCCTTGCGCAGTGAACTCGCGCTTGCCGCCACCGCTCGCCCACTTGACGCGGCCGCCCAGATGCGTGAGATCGAGCAGCGGCAGGTTGGAGGCGACGCGCGCGCGGACGCCGGTCAGCTCGAGATCGGCGACGATGTTCGTCGGTGCGCTGTTGGCGAAGTCGAACCAGACGCGCAATGCGCCCTGCCCGCTCTCGACCGGCCGCAAGAGCGGAATCCACTCGCGCCACAGCGCGACGTCCGCATAGTCGAGCCGGACATAGAAGCGTCCCTTCGCGTCGCGCCAGTCCTTGAAGGAATCAGCCGTCACCTCGCCGCGAAAATCGAGCGGCGACGCGAGCGCCGACGGCGGCGAGCCGACGAGGCCAAACTTGTGGTGGCCGAAGCTCTGCTCCAGGCGGAACATCACCTTGTCGAGCACGAGCTGCGGCGCGCCGCGCAACTCGTCCGTCCACGACAGGAGCGCATCGTGCACGACGATCTGCCGCTGGCGCAGCAACCAGTCCATGAAGCGCGAGTCGTCGCCCTGCGCTTCCGGATCGATCTCGATGCCGGCGATGTGCAGGCGACCCAACGTGTCGCGGCGCACCGAGAGTTCCGGCCGCGCGATCGACAGCTCACGCAGGCGCAGGTCCAGCGCCGCCAGCGACGTCCACGCGACGGTGAGGTCGACCTGCGGCAGCAGCAGCACGGGCTTTCCTGTCGGGTGCGCGCGATCGTGGATGGCGAATCCGGTGATCGACAGCCGGGGATTCCAGCCGTCCCAGCCGCCGGCGATGCCGGCGATCGCCACCGGCTGGCCGAGTTGCGACGAAAGTTCAGCCGCGATGCGGTCGCGATAGTCGTCGATGCCGGGCAGGACGACAAAGCGGATGGCGAGCAGCAGCGTGCAGAACGCCACGACCAACGCCACGATCGAAGTCCCGGCAATGCGCAGCAGTCGTAGGGAGAGCGAAGGAGCCAATAGTGGGTGGCGAAAACGGGCGGGCCCGACAAGGTATGCCTGGCAGGCATAATGGGTGGCTCGACTATCGAGGATTGTAGCCGAACGAACGCGCGCGCCCCGGCAATGGGGCGGACACGTTGTTCGCGCGCACTTCTGCCCATCGCCCCCATGGACCTGCCCCGCGCCCTGGCGTTCAGCCGCTATGCGGCCACCGCGTTCGCCGCCAATCCCGCCCTCGCCGGCGAAGTCGAGGCCACCATCAACGCGCCCGTCGACTGGGACGCCGCCGCTTGCCGCCCGCCAGCGGATCTAGACGCGGCGGCGCTCGGTCGCTGGCTACGGACCTTGCGCCGCCGCGTGTTCCTGCAGTCGATGCTGCGCGATCTCACCGGACGCGCCCCGCTCGCCGAAGTCTGCGCGAACATGACACGGCTCGCCGAACTGGCGCTGCAGACCGCGACCGCGCTGCATACGGCGGAACTCGCGGCCGTGCACGGCATGCCGATCGGCGCCGAGTCGGGCACGCCGCAGTCTCTGATCGTCGTCGGCATGGGCAAGTTAGGCGGCGGCGAGCTCAACGTGTCGTCCGATATCGACCTCGTGTTCGTCTACCCCGAGGAAGGCGAGACTGCGGGTCCGCGGACGATCGCCAATCGCGAGTTCTTCGACCGACTGGGCCGGCGGATTATCGCGACCATGAACGACGTCACCGCCGACGGCTATGTGTTCCGCGTCGACATGAGGCTGCGACCGTATGGCGACAGCGGGCCGCTGACGACGTCGTTCGTGGGGCTCGAGACGTACCTCGTCACACAGGGCCGTGCGTGGGAGCGCTACGCGTGGCTCAAGGCGCGCGCGATCACCGGCGATCTCCACGACAGTCTGGATGCGCTCGTGCTGCCGTTCGTCTACCGGAAGTACCTGGATTACGACGCGTACGAGGGTCTGCGCGACGTCCACCGCCAGATTCGCGATCAGGGTGCGCGCCGAGACTACGCGGGAAACGTGAAGCTCGGCGACGGATCGTGACCGATGATGCCCGGTTCCTGCATCGAGCCCATGCTCACCTCTGTGCGACTCCACGCGGTGGGCCACCCGTACCGCAGGACCAGCTCCGCGGCATCCTTGCCCCACGTCAGCAGGTGTGGTGTCGCCGC
>JBDTNR010000170.1:0-7082 GCA_039933655.1 Betaproteobacteria bacterium
ACGACGGTGCCAGTTTCGCGGACATGTTCGAGCTGGCGCCGGTGTCGCTGTGGCTCGAGGACTACAGCGAATTGAAGGTCCTGTTCGAACAATGGCGCGGGAACGGCGTCATCGACCTGCGCGCCCACCTGCGGGCCCATCCGGCGCTCGTGCCGGAGTGCTCGGCGCGGATCCGCGTGCTGAAGGTCAACCGGCGGACGCTCGAACTTTTCGGCGCCGACAGCCTGTCGCATCTTGTCGCCAACCTCGGACGGGTCTTCCGCGACGAGATGTTCGACCAGCTCGTCGAGGAACTTGCCGCGTTGTGGGACGGCCGCAATCGCTTCGCGAGCACGACCGTCAACTACACGCTCGGCGGCCGCCGGCTGGATATCTCGCTGCACGGCACCGTGTTGCCCGGTCACGAAGCCACGTGGCGGCGCGTGCTGCTGGCGCTCGAGGATGTCACCGAGACCGCGCGGGCAGCGCGCAACCTCGCCCGCAGCGAGCAGTACGCGCGCGGCCTGTTCGAGCATTCGCCCGTCTCGCTGTGGGTTGAGGATTTCAGCAGCGTGAAGGCGTGCCTCGAGGAGGTGCGCGCGCTGGGAATCACCGATTTTCGCGTGTTCATCGACGTTCATCCGGAATTCGTCGGGCGCTGCCTGCGCGAGATCCGCGTGATGGACGTCAACCAGCAGACGCTCAAGATGTTCGCCGCGCCGGACAAGGACACGCTGCTGTCCCGTCTGGACGAGGTGCTCCGCGACGACATGCGCGCCCAATTCGCCGGCCAGCTCGTCGACCTGTGGGACGGCAAGCTGTTCCAGCGGCGCGAGGTCGTGAACTATAGGCTGGACGGCGCGGCGGTCGACGTCCATCTGCAGTTTTCCGTGCTGCCCGGTTACGAGGACAGCTGGGAACTCGTGCTCGTGTCGCTCACCGACATCACGGCGCGGAAGAAGGCCGAGGCCTATCTCGAGTTCCTCGGCAAGCACGATGTCCTGACGCAATTGCGCAATCGGTCGTTTTTCGAGGACGACCTTGCCCGCGTCGAGCGCCAGGGTCCCTTTCCGGTGACCGTCGTCATGGCGGACCTCAATGGGTTGAAGGCGGTCAACGACACGCTGGGCCATGCGGCGGGCGACGCGCTGCTGCGCCGCGTCGGCGAGATCCTGCGCAAGGCGGCGGGCGAGGGCGCCACCGCCGCGCGCTTGGGCGGCGACGAATTCGGCATCCTGCTGCCGGGCGTCGACGAACGCGGCGCCGCGCAGCTCGCGGAGCGCATCGAGCTCGTGACCGACCTCAACAACCAGTTCTATCACGGCCCGCGCGTGTCGCTCGCGATCGGCAGCGCCACCTGTCCGCAGGGCGGACGCCTCGAGCAGGCGATGACGCAGGCGGATCTGCGCATGTACGCCGCGAAAAAGGAGCACTACGCCGCGATGGCGCACGACCGGCGCAGCGCGAGCGGTCATGCACCTTGATCGCGCCCGCGTCGCCCGCCTGCTCGGGCCGTATGTCGCGCTGTGGTTCGTCGTGGCGGCGGCGCTCGGCGGTTACGCGTGGTACGAAATCGCGTCGACGCGCGAACGCGAGCTCGCCGAAGGCCGCATCGAGGCCGATAACCTCGCGCGGGTGCTGCAGGAACAGGTCGCACGCAACCTGGAAGGCCTGCAACGTACGCTCGACCTGGTCCGGATCGTGCACGAGCGGACGCCGGACGGCCTGTCGCTCGCGGGACTCACCGATGCGCTGGTGGTGGCCAGCAGCTCCGAAGTCGAGCGGCGCGTCACCCGGTTCGACCGCAACGGCAACCTGATCGATTCGACCGATCGCCCGCGGCCGCTGCCGGCTCGCACCGTCGCGGATCTGCCGTGGTTCCAGCAGGCGCGAGAGCGCCCCGGGTCGCGGCTGCTGATCGGCGAACCGACCATCGGACGCGTGTCGGGTGTGCCGATCATTCCGATTGCCATGCGCCTGTCGACGCCGACCGGGGAATTCGACGGCGTGCTGGTGACGGCACTCGACCCCGAGCGCATGGTTCACCTGTTCCGGACGATTCGCGTCGGAGAGCGCTCGACGGTCGGGCTGATGGATCGCGAGGGCCGGCTGTACGTGTGGTCGGCGTCCACCGATCCGATGCCGTCAGGCGTGTCCGTCGCCGGCATTCCGCGCTCCGCGACCACGTTTGCCGGCGACAACCGGCGGACGATGTCCGAACTCGTGAACGACGACAGCGTCGTCGCCCTGGCGGCGATCCCCGCGACCGACCTCGTGGCCTTCGCGGCACTCCCCACGGAGCGGCTGCTTGCCGATCAGCGACGCTTCGCCCACAGCATCGTTGGTTTTGCTCTGCTGACGCTCGTGGGGCTCACGCTGCCGATTGTCGTTGTCGCCCGCCGGGCCTATCGCGAAGTGGCGCAGCGTAGCCGGCTGGAAGCCGGGATGGAAGCCGAACGGCGGAGCGCGCGCACCGACCCGTTGACGGAGGCGGCCAACCGCCGCGCGTTCGAGCACATCCTCGCGCAGTGCCACCGCGAGCTATGCGACAACGGCACGCCGTTCGTGCTGGCGATGGTCGACGTCGACCGCTTCAAGCAGCTGAACGATACCTATGGGCACGCCGAGGGCGATCGGGCGCTGCAGCGCATCGCGCGTACGCTGATGGGTGGCGTCCGCCGCTCCGACCTCGTGGCGCGGCTGGGCGGCGACGAATTCGCGGTGCTGATGCCGCACACGGATTCGAGCACCATGCATCGACCGTTCGATGCGATGTTCACGGCGCTCACCGTCGCCGTGGCGGGCGAAGGCTGGCCGATCAGCTTCAGCTTCGGCGTGATCGCCTTCGAGGCGCCGGTCGGGCGGCCGGAGGATGCGAGCCAGCTGGCCGACAAGCTCATGTACGCCGTCAAGCAATCGGGTCGCAACGGCGTTCGCTTCGCCGTCTTTCGCGAACAGCGGCTGCATCCGGAGCCGGCGACGGGCATTGCCGGCGAGGACGCCGGCGTCATCTAGCGGCGCGCCGCCGCCGGACCCGGTTCGCCGCGTTGCCGGACGGCGCAGCACATCGTCGCAATGCCAGACCGCGGAACGGCGCGCCAGCGCCCCCACGGTGGTCCGCGACGTCCGGCGGTACACGTCGCGGAAGACTTCCCGTTTGACTACCCGAGCACGAGCGGCAGCGTCCGCAACCGCTTGCCGGTGGCGGCCGCCAGCGCGTTGGCGAGCGCGGGAGCGATGACGGGCACGCCGGGCTCGCCGACGCCGGACGGCTTGTCGGTGGACGGCACGATATGCACGTCGATCGCCGGCATTTCGTTGATCCGCAGCAGCGGGTAGTCGTGGAAATTCGATTGCTCGACGATGCCGTCCTTCAGCGTGATCTTGCCGTACAGCGCCGCCGTGAGCCCGAAGCCGATGCCACCTTCCATCTGCGCGCGCACGACATCCGGATTCACGGCGACGCCGCAATGCACGGCGCACACGACACGATCGACCCTGAACTTGCTGTCCTTGTCCACGGTGACCTCGGCGACCTGCGCGACGACCGTGCCGAACGACTCGTGGACGGCGACGCCGCGGCCGCGCTTCTCGCCGGCCTTGCCCGCCGGCAGCGGTTTGCCCCAGCCGGCCTTGTCCGCCGCGAGTTCGAGCGCGGCCAGGTGCCGCGGATGCTTGGCGAGCATTCCGCGGCGGAAGTCGACGGGATCCTTGCCGGCCGCCACGGCCAGTTCGTCGATGAACGTCTCGGTCGAATACGCCGTGTGGGTCGAGCCGACCGAGCGCCACCACAATACCGGCACGCCGACCTTGGTCGAATGCAGCTCCACCGCCACGTGCGGGATCGAATATGGCAACGTCGAGGCGCCTTCGACGCTGGTCAGGTCGATGCCGTCCTTGACCATCATCGATTCGAACGCGGTGCCGGCGAGGATCGACTGGCCGACGATCCGATGGTGCCAGCCGACGATGTTGCCCGACGCATCGATGCCCGCGCGCAGCGCGTGAACGTACATCGGACGGTAATAGCCGCCCTTCATGTCGTCCTCCCGCGTCCACACCATCTTGACCGGGATGCCCGGCTTGCCGGCCTTGACCAGCGCCACGGCAATGGAGACGGCCTCCAGCACGTAATCGGACGTGGCACTCGCGCGGCGCCCGAAGCTGCCTCCGGCATAGAGCATGTTGAGCTTGATCTGCTCGGGCTTCAATCCGGAGTACTTGGCGATCGCGAACTGGTCGCCGGTCTGGAACTGCTCGCCGTTCCACACTTCGCACAATTCCGGCGTCAGCTTGACCACGCAGTTCATGGGCTCCATCGCCGCGTGCGCGAGATAGGGGAATTCGAACGATGCCTCGAGTTTCTTCGCGGCGCCGCCGATGGCGTTGCCGGCGTCGCCGTCCTTGCGCGCCGACGCGCCCGGGGTCGCGGCGAGCTTCACGTATTCCGCCATCATCGCGTCCGACGATCCCCTGAAACCCGTGGTCTCGTCCCACTCGACCTTCAGCGCATCGCGGCCCTTTTTGGCCGCCCAGAATGTGGTCGCGATGACCGCCACACCATTGGGTATTTCGACCACGTAACGCACGCCGGGTATGCCGGTCACGCCGGCGGAATCGAAGCGGGCGAGCTTCTGGCCGAAACGCGGCGCGTGTGCGACCACCGCCGTCAACATGTCGGGCAGCTTCAAGTCCTGCGTGAAGCGCGCGGTGCCGTTCGACTTCGCCTTCGAATCGGTGCGCGGCACGTGCTTGCCGATGTAGACGAAGTCCTTCGCGTCCTTCAGCTTGACGTTGGCCGGCACCGGCTGGCGGCCGGCGGCCTCGGCCAGTTCGCCGTAGGTCGCCTTCTTGCCGCTGGCGTGGAACACGACGCCGTTTTTTACCTGCACGCTGTCGGCGCCGACTTTCCACTGCCCGGCGGCGGCGGCGACGAGCATCGCGCGCGCCGCCGCGCCGGCCTGCCGGTACTGCTCGTAGGAGTTCGCCATCGCGGTGGAACCGCCGGTGCCCTGCGCCGGGCCCCACAGCAGGTTGTTGTAGCGGCTGGCATCGGCGGGCGCGCCCTCGACGCGCACCTGCGACCACGCCGCGTCGAGTTCCTCGGCGATCAGCGTCGGCAGGCCGGTGTAGACACCCTGCCCCATCTCGAGGTGCTTGACGACGACGGTGACGGTGTTGTCACGTCCTACGCGCAGGAATGCGTTCGGCTCGAACATGCCAATGGCGGCGGTACCGACCGTCTTGCCCGGCCCTGACATCTGCGCGACGGCGTCGCCGAAGTACAAGCCGAGCGTGAGGCCGGCGCCGGCGGCGGCGGTGGATTTGAGGAAGACGCGGCGGGACATCGTGTCCTGCGGCGTCGCGGGAGGGCGCATGCGCATCGGGTTCATCGTGGTCTCCTTTACGCCAGCGACCTGGCGGCTTCCTTGATCGCGGCGCGGATGCGCACGTACGTTGCGCAACGGCACGCGATGCCGGTCATCGCCTCGTCGATGTCGGCGTCGGTCGGCCGTTTTGTCCTGGCGAGCAGCGCCGTCGCCGCCATCACCTGCCCCGACTGGCAATAGCCGCACTGCGGCACGTCGAGCTTTTCCCACGCGGTCTGCACGGCTCGGCCTTCCCTGGTCGCCAGGCCCTCGATGGTCGTGATCTCGACGCCGGGCTTCAGCGCCGACAGCGGCGTCACGCACGAGCGCGTCGGCTGGCCGTCGATGTGCACGGTGCAGGCGCCACACAGCGCCATGCCGCAGCCGTACTTGGTGCCGGTGAGGTTCAGGTTGTCGCGCAGGATCCACAGCAGCGGCGTGTCGCCGGGCACGCCGGCGGCGATGTCGACGCGTTCCTTGTTGACGAAAAAGGTGGGCATGGCAAGTCTCCGGAATGGGGCGGCGGCGGGGATGCATGCAACGCCGAACCTGCAATTCTACCGGCGCCGGGCGACACGGGAGTCGAACGAGGGACGCGGCCGGCTCGACAACGAGTATGCCGGTGCGTCCGCTGCGGGTGCAACGCGTCCAGCCGGTCGCGGCGCACGCGTCGGCTCGCGTATAATTCCCTGTTTCGCTTAAGGAAATGATCATGGAAGCCGAACTGGTCAATGTCATCGCCAACACGCTTGCCGACCTTGTGCACCGCACGGCCGAGCTGCGGAGGTATCTTTGACTTCGATGTGAAGGCCGAGCGGCTCGCCGTCGTCACCCGCGAGCTGGAAGACCCGAAGGTCTGGGACAGTCCGGAGCGCGCGCAGGGGCTGGGCAAGGAAAAGAAGGAACTCGATCAAGTCGTCGGCAAGCTGACCGAACTCGACGCGGGGCTCGCGGACAGCCGCGAGCTTTTCGAGCTGGCGCGCGCGGAAGACGACGATGCGACGATGATCGCCGTGCGGGACGACATCGCGCGCCTGTCCGCCATTGTCGGCGATCTCGAGTTCCGCCGGATGTTCAACGATCCGATGGATCCCGCCAACTGCTTCATCGACATCCAGGCCGGCAGCGGCGGCACGGAGGCGCAGGACTGGGCGTCGATGCTGCTGCGGATGTACGTCCGCTATTGCGAGCGCAAGGGCTACAGGACCGAGGTGCTCGAGGAATCCGCCGGCGAAGTCGCGGGGATCAAGAGCGCGTCGATCAAGGTCGAAGGCGACTACGCCTACGGCTACCTGCGCACCGAGGTCGGCGTCCACCGGCTGGTCCGCAAGAGCCCGTTCGACTCCAACGCGCGGCGGCACACGTCGTTCGCCAGCGTGTTCGTGTATCCGGAAGTCGACGATTCGATCGAGGTCGACATCAATCCGGCCGACCTGCGCATCGACACCTTCCGCGCCTCCGGCGCCGGCGGCCAGCACATCAACAAGACCGACTCGGCGGTGCGCCTGACGCACATCCCGACCAACATCGTCGTCCAGTGCCAGAACGACCGCTCGCAGCATCGCAACCGCGCGGAGGCGATGCAGATGCTGAAATCGAAGCTCTACGAACTCGAGTTGCGCAAGCGCCGCGAAGCCCAGCAGAAGCTCGAGGACTCCAAGACCGACATCGGCTGGGGTCACCAGATCCGCTCGTACGTGCTCGACCAGTCGCGGATCAAGGACCTGCGGACCA
>JBDTNR010000171.1:0-7043 GCA_039933655.1 Betaproteobacteria bacterium
ACGAACGCCGGCGAGATGCTCGCCATCGAACGGCACGACGGAGTGTTGCGCGCGGCGCGCATGCCGGTCACGGAGGAAGTGCGCACCATGCTGCGCTCGGGCGAGATCCGCTCGTCGCTGTTCGGCGCGGCCGACGCGGCGGGCATTCCCGACGCCGTCACCATCGCCCTCGCCGAGGTCTTTGCCGGCGACATCGATTTCTATCACGACCTGCGGCGCGGCGACCGCTTCACCGTCGTCTACGAAGCGCGTTTTGTCGACGGCGAACCCGCTGGCACGGGCCGCATTCTCGCGGCGGAATTCGAGAACCGCGGCACGACGCTGCGCGTGTTCTTCTGGCGCGACGCCGACGGCAGCGAGGGGTACTACACCGGCGCGGGGCGCAGCTCACGCGGCGCGTTCCTGCGTTCGCCGATGGAATTCTCGCGGATCACGTCCGGCTTCACGCTGGCACGCTTCCATCCGATCCTGCAGCAGTGGCGCGCGCACAAGGGCGTCGACTACGCGGCACCGACCGGTACGCCGGTGCGCGCGACCGCGGACGGCATCGTGACGTTCGCGGGACCCCAGGGCGGGTATGGCAACGTGATCTTCGTTCGCCATCAGGGCAGGTACTCGACTGTCTACGGGCACCTGTCGCGCTTCGCGCCGCTGGTGAAAGCCGGCTCCCGGGTGCGACAGGGCGACACGATCGGCTATGTCGGCATGACCGGCTGGGCCACCGGCCCACACCTGCACTACGAATTCCGCATTGCCGACGAAGCGCGCAATCCGCTGGCCGTCGCGTTGCCCACCGCGCCGCCGATCGGCGCGGACCGCCGACACGCGTTCGACGCCGCAATCCTGCCGCTCGCCGATTCACTCGCGCTCGCGCGCTCGTTGCCCAGCGCCGCGCTCGCCGCGACCGAGTAATCGCGCCAGCCGCAAGCGTGGGGGCCGACATTCGCGCCGCGGGGCCGTCCCAAGGCGCGAATTGCGCCCCCGTGGGGGGCAGCGCCGCGGCGCCAGCCGCAAGCGTGGGGGCCCGCATTCGCGCCGCGGGGCCGTCCCAAGGCGCGAATTGCGCCCCCCTGGCGCTCAGCGCCGCGGCGCCAGCCGCAAGCGTGGGGGCCCTATAAACCGGCGCGACATCTTTGCTGGTGTCATGTCGGGCACGAGCCTCGATGGCATCGATGCCGTGCTCGCCGACTTCACCCAGGGCACCGCGACATGCACGCTGCTGGCGTCGACGCACATCGCGTTTCCCGCCGAGTTGCGCCGCGAGTTGCTGGCGCTGCAGGCGGCCGCCGCTGACGAGATCGTGCGCGCGGCGCGCGCCGCCAACCGTCTCGCCGACCTCTACGCGCACGCACTGCGCAGCGTATGCCTGGCGGCGGGACTCGCCGCGCACGAGGTCGTCGCCGCCGGCGTCCACGGGCAAACGATCCGCCATCGCCCGCGCGAAGGCTGGACGGTGCAGATCAACAGCCCGGCCCGCGTCGCCGAGCTGGCCTGCATGACGATCGTCGCCGATTTCCGCATGCGCGACATCGCGGCAGGCGGGCAGGGCGCGCCGCTGGTGCCCGCGTTCCACGCCGCGATGTTCGCGACGGCCGATGAGCACCGGGTGATCGCGAACATCGGCGGCATTGCCAACGTCACCGACCTTCCGCCAGGCGGCACCGTGCTCGGCTTCGACACCGGTCCCGGCAACGTATTCCTCGACATGTGGAGCGGGCACCACCGTAGCCTTCCGTTCGATGCGGGCGGCGCATGGGCGGCGACGGGCACCGTCGACGGCGACTTGCTGTCCCTGCTCCTCGCGGAGCCGTATTTCGCGCTCGCGCCGCCGAAGAGCACCGGGCGCGACCTCCTCGATGCGCAATGGCTGGAGCAACGGCTGGCCGCCGCCGGCTGGCAGCGCCGCCCGGAGGACGTGCAGGCGACGCTGTCGGCATTGACGGCGCGCACATTGGCCGATGGCATCCGAGCGCATTGCACGGGCGCGCAGCATCTGCTCGTCTGCGGTGGCGGCGCGAAGAACGCCACGCTGATGGCGATGCTTGCGGCGGAGATGCCGGACGTGCGCGTCGCGGCGACCGACAGCGTGGGGGTGGCAAGCGATCACGTCGAAGCCCTCGCGTTCGCGTGGCTGGCGCGCGAAACGCTGGCGGGTCGTCCCGGCAACCTGCCTGCGGTGACCGGGGCCTCCGGGCCGCGCGTGCTGGGCGCCATTTACCCGCGGTGAGTGCCACGAGTCCAAAGCCACGGGAACCGTGAGAGGCGTGTGCACGACCGGCACGCCTGCAGTTCAACGCCACGCTGATTTCGCGCTACGCTACTGCTTCCTGGAGCCTGCCGGGACGCCGTCCCGGCTCATTGAGCTTTACCGAAATGCATGACAAACACTCCGTCGTTCCCGCGCAAGCTTGGAACCCAGCGACTCTCCTCGTCCGACGCTCGATCCCCGCTTTGTTGGGGACGACATCAGTCTTGCGAATGCTGTCACTCACTTCGGTAAGAATCATTAAGTTCGCGCGCACGATCGAATCGCATGGTGCCGCCGACGGGAGGTGGGCGGTGCTGCGCGTTGTCGCATTGTTGCTGGCGCTCTTCTGCAGCATTTCGGTGCTCGCGCAAGCGAACACTTATGCGAGCCGAACCGAAGCGATCGAGGGTCTCGCCGCGCCGGATGCGGCGCAGCGCGCCGATGCCGTGATCTGGATCGCCCATCACGGCACGCCGGCCGACGACGACGTCCTGTTGCGGCGGCTGTTCGACGACAGCGCGGTCGTGCGCGAGCTCGCCGAACAGGGCCTGTGGATGCTGTGGAGCCGCTCGGGCAACGACGCGATCGACGCTCTGATGGAGAAGGGTGCGCGGCAGCTGCAGGACGGGCAGTTCAAGGACGCGATCGCAACGTACTCCGAGGTGATCCGCCGCAGGCCTGCGTTTGCCGAGGGCTGGAACCGGCGCGCCACCGTCTTGTTCCTCGCGGGCGACTTCAAGCGATCGCTCGCCGATTGCGACCAGGTGATGAAGCGCAACCCGCGGCATTTCGGTGCGCTCGCGGGTTATGGGCAAATCCACTTCAAGTTGAAGCAATACGCGAAGGCGATCGATTACTGGCAACGCGCGCTGCAGGTGAATCCCAACATGGCCGGCGTCGAAGACGCGATCGAGGTCGCGCGGAAGCTGCTCGCCGAGCGGCGCAAGCACTCGGCCTAGCGGCGCGTGGACGCGCCCGACAGCGGGCGCAAGCCAATGCGGAATTGGTCGCGCGACGACGCCGGGCGGCGTGCCGCGCTACCGCAATGGGCGCCCGCAGAGCGTACGACGTCGCCCGGCAACGAACGCGGCTGACGGAAACAAAGTCCTGTTTTCAAAGGACAAGTCGTCGCTGGCACGCGAAATGCGGAGTGTTGGCTGCCATGCCCAAGATCGCGCCAGCCGACGATGACGTCGGCATCGACCCGACGCCCTGCTACGCGACGGACGCCGAGATTGCCTTGGCCGAACACTTGCGCCGTCAACTCGAGGAGCGGTATTTCGGAACGTCCGCGACGACGCTCCTCGTCCGCGAGCGGTGGGACAACGTCCATTGAGCGGACGGCAGGCCGCTGATCCGATGCTGGCGTCTCACTTGGTCCAATCTGGACGTCAACCGCAGCCGACGGATCGTGGCCGATGCATCTCGCGGCGACCCTCGTTGGTCGCCAGTACGACGCGCATGCACGGCCATCGCCGTCACCAATTGAAACGGGGCCCGCAGGCCCCGTTCCGAATGCCGCGCAAATACCGTCAGACGGAGAAACTCGACCCGCAACCGCAAGTCGTCTGCGCATTCGGATTCTTGATGACGAACTGCGCGCCTTCCAGCCCTTCCTGATAGTCGATCTCCGCGCCGACCAGGTACTGGTAGCTCATCGGATCGATCAGCAGTGTCACGCCGTCCTTCACCATCGCGGTGTCGTCCTCGTTGGTGACTTCGTCGAACGTGAATCCGTACTGGAAGCCGGAGCAGCCGCCGCCCGATACGAAGACGCGCAGCTTCAACTCGGGGTTGCCTTCCTCTTCGATCAGCATCTTCACCTTGAGGGCCGCCGAGTCGGTAAAGACCAGCGGCGCGGGCATTTCATTCATCGCATTCATCGTGAGGCTCCGTCGTGCGGGATAGTTGTCCCGCCCATCATCCTGCTTCGGGGGCCGCGCGTCCAGCGCCTTCGCGCGGACCTTTGTTCTCGCGCAACCGGCTAATCGGCCGCGACCCGTTTCAATTCGACAACGCTGGCCGTGCCAGGTTCGGCGTGGTGCAGCCGACCCTGGACTACCGCGCCCAGTTGCATCTCCAGCGTGCGGTACTCAATGTCGCCGACCACCTTGGCCTTCGCCTGCAATTCCAGAAAGTCATTGGCGGTAATAGGGCCATTGACCATCCCGTTGACCACCACGTGCGACACGGTGATCTCGCCATCGACGCGTGCCTGCTCGCTGACGACCAGCGTGCCCGTCTCGCCATTGGCGGTGGTGACGTTGCCCCGGACGACGCCATCGATGCGCAGGCCGCCGGTGAACGCGACGTCGCCATGCACGGTGGTGCCGGCCCCGATCAGGCAGTCAATGCGCTTTTGCGGCGTCGCGTGCTTCTTCCGTTCGAACATGGTGTCTCCCTAGCCCAACGTCAAGGTCCGCGTCGCGCGGGGCACGCTCTGGCCGGTCTCGTACGCCCGCACGGCCACCGCGCTGACCCGCCCCCCCGGCGGAACGCGGAATCTGCCTTCAACCCGCTGATAATACTTGAAGTTGAGGGTGAGCGTCGACACTGATCCGGGCTCGTCCTCGGGCAGCCGAACAACCTTCGAGGCGGTTTCGCCGTCCGCCGCCGCGGCAAGCGTCGCCACGACCACGACGTTGCCGACGAAATCGTCCTTGGGGCTCCCGCCGCGGACGATCAGCAGGCTGTAGCGCCACATATCCTCGCCGTCGGGCTCGACCGTCAGCCGCTGGATCTGCAGGCCGACGGTCTTGCTCGCGTCCGACACGAGCTTTTGCAGGAACGCGAGTTCTTCCTTCAGCTGGGCGTTCTCGCCGGAGAGGTCGGTTGCCTGCCGCGACAATGCCTCCTGCGCGCCCTTCGTCATCCCCAGCTCCGATTCGAGCGCGGCGTTACGCGCCCGCAGCTCGACAGCCTCGGTGCGCAGCTTTGCGCTTTCCGCCTCCAGCGTGACCAGGCGCTGCTCCACTTCCTTGCGGTTGAAGCCGCTGAAAATCTGGCCGAAGTCGAAGCCCCACCACCACATGCCGACGATGATCGCCAGCAACGCCGCCAGCAGCGCGCCGCGTCCCCACCACGGCAGATGCGTCCGCACCGCCATCCGCGGCGCGGTGATGCCGAAGTGCTGGCGCACTCGGCGCCACCGGAGAGGCATCGCCCGTGGCGCCTACGGAAGAATGGGCGCGGCCGTGAGGCCCGCCGTCTCCGGCAACCCGAACATGAGATTCATGTTCTGGATGGCCTGGCCCGCCGCCCCTTTGACGAGGTTGTCCTCGACGACGATGACGGTGACCATGTCGCCGCCGCCGGGACGGTGGACGGCGATCCGCGCGACGTTCGATGCGCGGACGCTCCTGGTGTCGGGAGTCGAGTTGGGTGGCATGACGTCGACAAAGGGCTCGCCGGCGTAGCGCTTCTCGAACAGTGCCTGCAGGTCAACGCTCGTGTCGGTCAGCCGCGCGTAGAGCGTCGAATGGATGCCGCGGATTATCGGCAGCAGATGCGGCGTGAAGACGAGCGCAACGGGCGTCCTGCTGTGCATGGCAAGCTCCTGCACAGTCTCCGGATGATGCCGGTGGCCGGACACGCCGTAGGCCTTGAAATTGTCGGAGGCTTCGGCGAGCAGCAGGCTCACCTCGGCCTTGCGGCCGGCGCCCGATGCGCCCGATTTGCAGTCGGCGATGAGGTGCTGGCTGTCGACCACGCTCGCCTCGAGCAGCGGCACGAAGCCCAACTGCATCGACGTCGGATAGCAGCCGGGATTGCCGACGATGCGCGCCTTGCGGATCGCGTCGCGATGGAATTCGGGCAGGCCGTACACGGCCTCGGCGAGCAGGTCCGGACAGGCATGCGGCAGCTTGTACCACTTCTCGAACAGCGCGGCGTCGCGGATGCGGAAGTCGGCGGCGAGGTCGATGACCTTGACGCCGGCATCGACTAAGCCGCGCGCCTGCGCCATCGCCACGCCGTGCGGTGTCGCGAAGAACACGACGTCGCACGATTTCAGGTCGGTGGCGTCCGGTGCCGTGAACGCCAGGCTGTCGTAGTGGCCGCGCAGACTGGTGAACATGTCGACAACGCGCGTGCCCGCATCGCCGCGCGACGTGATCGCGCGCACGTCGGCGTCGGGATGCGACGCGAGGATCCGGAGAAGCTCGACGCCGGTGTAGCCGGTGCCGCCGACGATGCCGATCTTGACCATTGCGTGACCTCGTATCGGAGGAATGCGATTCTAGCCCAAACGAAAAGGCCGCCTTGTCGGCGGCCTCTCGTTGTGCTCGGGGAGCGCCTTAGCGCTTCGAGAACTGCTTGCGCTTGCGCGCCTTGTGGAGGCCGACCTTCTTGCGTTCGACTTCTCGCGCATCGCGCGTCACGAGGCCCGCTTTCGACAGCGTGGGCTTCAGCATCGCGTCGTATTCCATCAGCGCGCGGGTGATGCCGTGACGCACGGCACCGGCCTGGCCCGATTCGCCGCCGCCGGTCACATTGACCATGATGTCGAACGTCGTCGCGTGGTTGGTGAGCACCAGCGGCTGGCGGACGACCATCCGGCCGGTCTCGCGCGTGAAAAATTCGTCCACCGGCTTTTCGTTCACGACGAACTTGCCAGTGCCCTGCTTGATGAACACGCGCGCGACCGAAGTCTTGCGGCGGCCCGTGCCATAGTAATAGTTGCCGATCATGGGTCGATTCTTTGTGCGGGTCGTGATGCGGATTACTTGACGGGATCGAGGGACTTGGGCTGTTGCGCGGAATGCGGATGCGCGGGCCCGGTGTAGTACTTGAGCTT
>JBDTNR010000172.1:0-7037 GCA_039933655.1 Betaproteobacteria bacterium
TCCAGGCGGCGACCGCCGGCGAGGCGGGCCGCGGCTTCACGGTGGTGGCCGAGGAAGTGCAGCGCCTTGCGGAACGTTCCGGCGAGGCGACCAAGCAGATCGAGGCGATCGTGAAGACCATTCAGGCGGACACCCAGGATGCGGTGGCCGCCATGGAGAAATCGACGGTCGGCGTGGTCGAAGGAACGAAGCTGTCCGACGCCGCCGGCCAGGCGCTGACGGAAATCCAGAAGGTGTCGCACGACCTCGCGGACCTGATCTCGCGGATCTCGGCGCAGACGCAGATGCAGTCGACGTCAGTCACCGACGTGACGCGCGGCATGCAGGGCATCCTGAAGATCACCGAGGAAACCACCGAGGGCACCAAACAGACGAACGTGTCCATCGGCCAGCTCACCAAGCTCGCGGCCGAGCTGCGTTCCTCCGTCGCCGGTTTCAAGGTCTAGGTCACCGATGCAACAGCTGTCCATGCGTCCGGTGGCGCTCGCAACGGCGACGCTGCACCTGTTGCGCCGGCATTGAACATGCCGGAGCCTTGGGTGCGGCCCTGCGGCGCCAGCCGGCAAAGCCAGGACCGCACTCGCGTCCTGCCCACACTCTGCCCCTTCGGGCGTGAATATTGCTGACCTGAACCCCATGGCCAACGACCCGATTCCCGAATTCGACCTGGGCCCGCTGTCATGGGTGCAGGGCGAAATCGACCAGGCGCTCGCGCGCGGGCTCGAGGCCCTCGCCCTGTTTCGCGCCAGTCCGGAGGACGCGACACCGCTCAAGCACGCCCGCTCGCACGTGCACCAGGCGGCCGGCGCCATCCAGATGGTTGGGCTCGACGCCGTCGTTGCCTTCACCGACGAACTCGAGCGCCAGCTCGTGCGCCTCGAGGAATTGCCGCCGCAGCAAGCAGCGGCGGGCTGCGAAGTCGTCGATCGCGCGTGCCGCAAGCTCAAGATCTTCCTGGACGAGCTGGTCAACGGCGTGCAGCCGGTGCCGCTCAAGCTCTATCCGGAATACGAGGCAATGCAGGGCGCGCGCGGCGTCAAGGCCGTCGCGCCCACCGATCTTTTCTATCCCGACCTGTCGCCGCGGGCGCCGCGCATCTCGCCGCGCGAGGCGATCTCGCCCAACCGGCTGCCATCGTTCCTCGTCAAGCAGCACCGGCTGTACCAGCGCGGACTGCTCGCGTGGTTGCGTGGCGACGAAGGTGGCGCCGCTACCATGCGCGACGCGATCGTCGGCATCGAGGATGTCACGACGCAGGGCAGCCTGCGCGCATTCTGGTGGACCGTCGGCGCGATGTTCGAGGGCCTGGTCGAAGGTGGTCTCGACAGTGGCTTCGGCGTCAAGCAACTTGCCGCGCGCATCGATCTGCAGATCCGCCGCGTGTCCGAAGGCAGCGCCAAGGTCGCCGACCGCCTGCGCCGCGAAGTGCTCTATTTCGTCGCGATCTGCGCGCCGGTTGGTCCGCAGGTGCAGGCGGTGCAGCGCGCGTTCAAGCTTTCCGGACTCATCCCGTCGGCCGAGGTGCTGTCGGCCGATGTCGTACGTCTGCAGCCGCTGTTGCGCGAAGCGCGCGAGCAGCTGACGGGCGCCAAGGACGCCTGGCTCAAGGCGGCGTCGGGCCGCGCGGAGAACCTGCCGAAGCTGAAGCAGACGCTGGCCTCCGTGCATGCAAAGGCCGCCGAGATTCACAACGGCGCGCTGATGAAATTGACGGCGGCACTCGTCGAGCGCCTGGACAAGATGCCGGCGACGGGCGTTTCCGAACCAGTCGCGATGGAATATGCGACCGCGTTGCTGCTCGCCGAGAGCGCATTCGAGAATTATTCGAATCTGTCGCCGGAGTTCCCGAGCCAGGTCGACGCGATGCTGGGCCGGCTGGACGCGGCGCGCCAGGGCCGCCTCGCGGCGACGTCGGCGCCGATGCTCGACGAGATGAGCAAGCGCGCGCAGGAGCGCGTGTTGCTGGCGCAGGTCGGCCGCGAGATCCAGGCCAATCTGCGCCACATGGAACAGGTGCTGGATGGCTTTTTCCGCGACAACACGAAGCGCGCCGATCTCGCCACGCTGGCCAAGGACAGCGCGCAGATCCGCGGCGCATTGCGCATCCTGGGCTTGAACGACGCCGACCGCCTGCTCGAACTGTGCGAGCAGCAGATCGCCACCTATGCCGATCCCGAGGCGCCGGTCAGCAACGACGATCTCGAACTACTCGCGGAATCGCTGTCCGGTCTCGGCTTCTACATCGAGGCGGTTGAGCAGCAGCGTCCCGATCGCGACCGGCTGATCGCACCGCTGATCGCCAAGCGACTGGGCGAAGCGCCGCCGCCGACGCATCCCGAGCGCGACTCGGTCGAGGCCGCCGTCGCGGAATTGCGCGCGGCGCTGCCGCAACTCGTCGACGAAGTGCATCGCGCGCCCGCCGACGCGGCGGCCCGCGAAGGCTTGAAGCAGAAGCTCGCGAGCCTGCGCGATGATGCGGAACTCATCGGCGACGCCGAGCTGGTCGAGCAGGCCCGCGCGGTGCTGGCCGAGCTCGAGGCGGGCGATGCCGCGCGGCTGGCGGCGGCGGTCGAGGCGATCCACGATACGTCGGCGCCCGTGCCGGAAATTTCCGAGGAGACGCAGCGTCTGCTCGCCACCGATGCGAGCGACCTCGACCGCGAACTGCTCGAAATCTACCTGCTCGAGGCGGCGGAGGTATTGGACGGCGTCGCCGAGAATCACCGGACGCTCGCGCAGAATCCGGGCGATCGCGAGGCGCTGCGGACGGTGCGTCGCGGCTTCCATACGCTGAAGGGCAGCGGGCGCATGGTGGGCCTCCACGAGCTGGGCGAATACGGCTACGATGCGGAGAAGGTGTTCAATCGCCTGATCGAGGAAGATCGCCCCGTCACCACCGCCGTGCTCGCGCTGGTCGATACCGCGCATCGCAGCTTCAGGACCTGGGTCGATGCATTGACGCAGGACGGCCGCGTGATCGCCGATCCGCGCGAACTGCATGCGGCCATCGCCGCCGTCGAGCGCGAGCTGCCCGGTGGCGTGCCGCCGCCCGCCGAGCACGACGCCGCACCTTCGCCGCCCGCGGCGATGCCGTCGAACGTCATCGAGCTGCCGCGGCCCGCCACGCCGCTGACCGGTGCGCCGGTCGAGCCGCCGTCGCTGGCGCTGCCGACGCTGGAACTGATCGAGCTGCCCGAACTCGGCTTCGAAGGCTCCGACGACGCGCCGCTGGTCGCCGCGGACACGTTCACCGAAACGATCGAAATGGCCGACGTGCCGGCGGTGGAAACGACTGCACTGACGACGCTGCATCGGGTCGAGGGACTTTCCGCCCCCGTCGTCGACGTTTCGCCGATCGACGCGCCGGACGTCGCGGTACCGGCGGCGGAACCGGAATCGGCGCCGGTGATGGCCATGGAATCCGAGGACATCACGATCGGCGATGTCACGCTGTCGCGCTCGCTGTACAAGATCCTGTCCGACGAGGCCGATCAGCACATGGCCACGCTGGACAACGAACTGTCGATCCTGCAGTTCGACTCGCAGGCGGTGCCGCGCGCGGGGATGGTCCGTGCCAGCCATACGCTGTGCGGCATCCATCGCACCGGTGGCTTCCCGCTGGTCGCGACGACGGCGAAGGGACTCGAGCAAACGCTGATCGCGCTCGAGCAGCGCGGCGCCCCGTTGCCGGGCACCGCGCAGCCGATCCTCGCCCGCGCGATCGCCGGACTGGGCGAACTGGTCGCGCGCGTCAAGGCGCAGCACGCCTTCACCCACGGTGACAGGGACGAAGCGCAGGCGATCCAGAACGAACTCGAGGAACTGCGCCACGAAGCGGCGACCGAGGTGGACGACGCCGAGGCTGCTGCGCTGGTCGCGGCGAGGCTCGACGACGAAGCGCTCGCATTGCCGGCCGTCGCCCAAACGCCGGCGCGGATGCCGCTCGCGGCAGTGCCGGCCGCAGCCATCGCCGAGCCGGACGTGCGCGCACCGGAGGCACCCGCGGCTACTGCGCTCGACGAGGCCGGCATCGCGTTGCCGGCGCCGCAGGCGGATCCGCTGGCGGATATCCGCGACGACGTCGATGCGCAGGTGCTGCCGGTCTTTCTCGACGAGGCGGCCGAGTTGTTCCCGCGGGCAGGCGAGGAGCTGCGTGCATGGCGCCGCAGCCCCTCTGACGTCGAGCCTGCCGCGCATCTGCGACGCACGCTGCACACATTCAAGGGCAGCGCGCGCATGGCCGGTGCGATGCGCTTGGGCGAACTCGTACACCTGATGGAATCGCGGCTGCTCGAAGGCGAGGCGCCTGCGCGACCGTCGCCGGCGCTGTTCGATGCCTTGGACGAGGACCTGGACAACATTGCATTCGTGCTCGAGGGCCTGCGCCAGGGCCGGTTCGACGTGTCGCTGCCATGGGTCATCGTGGCCGAGGAATTGGCGGCGACCGCGCCCGAACCCGAATCCGAAATGCAACTGGCCGCCGTGCCACCGCCGCCGGTGACGCTCGCCATGCCCACGGCGCCGCCCGTGTCGGAGCGCCCGATCGTGGTTCCGCTCGCGCCCGCGGCGCCCGCGATCCCCGCGCCTGCCGCGTTGACGGCGCCCGCGGCGGCGCCCGTCGCGCCGCGCCCGGAACCGGTGCCCGAACTCGAGACCGGCGCGCGCGCACAATTGCGCGTGCGCGCGGACACCATCGACCGCCTGGTGAACGAAGCGGGCGAGGTGGCCATTGCCCGCTCTCGCGTCGAGGGCGAACTGCGCGCGCTCAAGTCCAACCTGCTGGAATTGACAGGAAGCGTGATCCGCCTGCGCAGCCAGGTGCGCGAAATCGAGATCCAGGCGGAATCGCAGATCCAGTCGCAGATGCACCTGCAGGAGCAGGACGGCGAGTTCGACCCGCTCGAATTCGATCGCTATACACGTTTCCAGGAACTGACGCGTTCGCTGGCCGAAGGCATCAACGACGTGTCGACCGTGCAGCAGCTGTTGCTGAAGAACTTGGACGATGCTGATGCGGCGTTGCTGGCGCAGGCGCGGATGTCGCGCGAGGTGTCGCAACGGCTCTTTGCGATCCGCACGGTGCCGTTCGGCAGCCTGTCGGAGCGCCTTTACCGCATCCTGCGGGCGACAGCGAAAGAGCTCGGCAAGCGCGCCAACCTGGAGATCAAGGGCAGCCAGGTCGAGCTCGACCGCTCGGTGCTGGAAAAGCTGGTCGGTCCGCTCGAACACCTGCTGCGCAACGCGCTCGATCACGGCATCGAGTCCCGCGAGGCACGCCGCCAGGCCGGCAAGTCCGAAACCGGCGAGATCGCGGTGACGGTGCGCCAGGTGGGCAACGAAGTGGTAATCGAAATCGCCGACGACGGCGCGGGCATCGATTTCGGGCGCGTTCGCAATCGCGCCGTGGCGCTCGGGCTGCTGCCGCCGGACGCGACGCCGACCGACGCGCAGCTCGTCGAACTCCTCTTCGCCGCTGGCTTCTCGACGGCGGCGAAGGTCACGCAGATATCCGGACGCGGCATTGGCATGGACGTCGTCCGCAGCGAAATCGCCGCGCTCGGCGGACGGGTGGAAGTCGCGTCGGACGCGGGACAGGGCACGCGCTTCGTGCTCATGCTGCCGCTGACGCTCGCCGTCGCGCAGGCGGTGATGGTGCGGGCGGGCGGTCGGTTGTGGGCGCTGCCCGCGCCGATGGTCGAGCAGGTGCAGCAGATGAAATCGCAGGCGCTGCTCGACATCTACATCCAGCGCAAGGTCGAATGGCAGGGACGCACCTACCCGTTCCACTACCTGCCGCGCCTGCTGGGCGACAATACGCACAATCCGGAGACGAAGCGCTACAACTCCGTGCTGCTGCTCCGCAGCGGCCAGAGCTACGCCGCCGTCCACGTCGACGAAATGATCGGCAACCAGGAAGTCGTCGTCAAGAACATCGGGCCGCAGCTTGCCCGCGTGTCCGGCATATCCGGCGCCACGGTGCTCGGCACCGGCGAGATCGTGCTGATCATCAATCCGGTGCAGCTCGCGACGCGTGCGGACGTACCGAAGTTCGACGGCACCAGCGACGAGCGCGCGGTCGGCGACCGCCCGCGGGCCCACGTGGCGCCGGTGTCCACGCAGCCGATGGTGATGATCGTCGACGACTCGCTGACGGTGCGCAAGATCACGAGCCGCCTGCTACATCGCGAGGGCTTCGCCGTGTCCACCGCCAAGGATGGCGTGGATGCGCTGCAGTTGCTGGCCGAGCAGACGCCGGACGTCATCCTGCTCGACATCGAGATGCCGAGGATGGACGGCTTCGAATTCGCGAAGACGATCAAGAGCGACGCCAGGTTCGCCGCCATACCGATCATCATGATCACGTCGCGCACGGCCGAAAAGCATCGCAATCGCGCCGCCGAACTCGGCGTGGATCTGTTCCTCGGCAAGCCGTACCAGGAAGACGAGCTTTTGAAGCATCTGCGCGAGATGACAGGCATCGGCGCGACGCACTGATTCCTTGAAGGCGGCCTCGGCGCGGGTGTGGCACTTCGCTGATGACCGTGCGTGCGATGCGGGAAGTCGAAGGCGGCGGCCGCGCGGGAACCCCGCGACTGCATTCTTCGGCACTGCCGTCATGGTCCCCACGCTTGCGGCATCGCTGGGGCGTTGCCCCTGGCGGGGGGCGGTACGCGGCCAGGGACGACCCGGCGCCACTGGAGTGACGACCCCCACGCTTGTTACTGCGGCTAACGCCGCGGCGCTGCCCCCGCTGGAGGCGCGGTACGCGGCCAGGGGCGGCCCGGCGCCACTGGAGTGACGGACCCCCCACGCTTGCGGCTCGCGCCGCGGCGCTGCCCCCGCTGGGGGGGTCGGTTCGCGGCCGGGGATGGCCCGACGCCACGAACGGCCGGCGCCCGCGCCGTAGCCCCATGGCGGCCCCATGCGAGTGCAACGCGCTCGCGCGTGATGCCATCTTCGCGCCCTCGGGATTCGCGCGTGCCGCCCTGTCCGCCGGGCCGGCGCCGCGGTAGCCCCCAATTGCGAACTTAGGCTCC
>JBDTNR010000173.1:0-7003 GCA_039933655.1 Betaproteobacteria bacterium
GCGGTGGCGGCATGCGCTGGTCAGCGGCGTCCTCGCGGCCATCGCGTCGGAGGCGACGCGCCGTGGCTTCGCGTGGTACGTCGCGCATTCGCCGACATACGAGATACTCTATGGCGCGCTGGCCGCGTTTCCGCTGTTCCTGCTGTGGATCTTCGTGTTCTGGATGATCGTGCTGGCCGGCGCGGCGATCGCGGCGTCGCTCGCCGATCCGGAGCACGCACGTTGAACGGCGTGCGCGCCGCTTTCTTGCCGAATCCCGGCCCGCACGCTACATTGCGGGCGTCATTGCGTTAGGAGCATCTCCACGTGTGGTCCCTCATTCAGGCTGCAGGCTGGCCGATCTGGCCGTTGATCCTCGCGTCGATCGTGGCGCTGGCGCTCATCTTCGAGCGCCTGTGGTCGCTGCGCAGTGCCGTGGTGGCGCCGCCGGGCATGGTCGACCATGTGCTCGTCGAATTCCGCCAGCATGGCGCAACACCTGAACTGCTGGCGAAGACCGCCGCGCAGGGTCCGCTCGGCCGCATCCTCGCCGCGGGCCTCGCCAACGTGAAAGCGCCGCGGCCGGTGATGAAGGAGGCCATCGAGGAAGTGGGCCGCGTCGTCACTCACGATCTCGAGCGCTTCCTGACGACGCTGGGCACGATCGCCGCGATGTCGCCGCTGCTCGGCCTCTTCGGCACCGTCGTCGGGATGATCGAGATCTTCGGCTCGCAAAGCTCGTCCGCGTCCAACCCGATCCAGCTCGCCCAAGGTATTTCCATCGCGCTCTACAACACGGCGATGGGCCTGATCGTGGCCATTCCTTCGATGATTTTCTACCGGTACTTCCGGTCCAAGGTCGACGGCCTCGTCGTCGAGATGGAGCAACAGGCGATCAAGCTCGTCGACTACGCGCACGGCGAGCGCAAGTAGAGGCGCGGCCATGAATCTGCGCGGAACGCGGGAACGCGACGACCCCGAGATCAACTTCATACCGCTGATCGACGTCCTGCTCGTCATCCTGATCTTCCTGATGGTGACGACGACGTACCAGCGCGTGGCGGAGCTGCAGATCACGCTGCCCGAGGCCGAGGCCGACGCCGCGAAGCAGCGGCCGAAGGAAATCAACATTGGCATCGACGCCCAGGGGCGCTACGTCGTCGACCGGAACGTGTTCACGTTCACGACGGTCGGCGCGCTGGCCGAAATGCTGAAGCGCACGGCGGGCGACGCGAAGGATCCCGTCATCATCATCAACGCCGACGCCAACGCCACGCATCAGTCGGTGATCCACGTGATGGAAGCCGCCCGGCAGGCGGGGCTTGTCCACATCACGTTCGCGACACAGACCCCGGCCAAATGAGCGCGTGAGCGCTAAAGCGCGAAGGCATGCAATGAGCCTCGCGGACCGCGTCGTCGCCGCCTGGTACGCACCCCGGCTGACGCCGCTGGCCGCCGCGCTGTGGCCGCTGTCCGTCGTGTTCCGCAGCGTGGTCGCGGTGCGCCGCGCGCTCTTTCGCGCCGGGGTGCTGCGGTCGCAGCGCCTGCCCGTGCCGGTGGTCGTCGTCGGCAACATCACCGTCGGCGGCGCCGGCAAGACGCCGCTGACCGGCGCGCTGGCTGCAGGACTCCGCCAGCGTGGCCTCCACCCTGGAATCGTCAGCCGCGGCCATGGCGGCAGCGCGCGCGGGCCGCGGGCGGTCGCGCCCGGGGACGACGCGCGGGAAGTGGGCGACGAATCGCTGATCCATGCCGCTGCCGGCTTTCCGGTCTGGGTGGGACGCGATCGCGTCGCGGCGGCGCGCGGGCTGCTCGCCGCGAACCCGGCATGCGACGTGCTGCTGTGCGACGACGGGCTCCAGCACTACCGGCTCGCGCGCACCGTCGAGATCGTCGTCGTCGACGCCGCGCGCGGCTTCGGCAACGGGTTGCCGCTGCCCGCGGGACCGCTGCGCGAGCGCGAGTCCCGCCTCGCCACGGTCGACGCCGTCGTGCGGCTGGTCGCGCGCGACGTTCCGCGCCCGCCGGCCACCGACGGCCGCGCGACGCTGATGGCGTACGAACCGTTGCCATGGCGCAACCTCGTGGACTCGACGGCCGTCGCCGACCCGGTTTCGTGGCGTGGCCGCGACGTGCATGCGGTGGCAGGCATCGCGCATCCGCGGCGCTTCTTCGACCTGCTGCGGACCCTCGGCATCTCCGCCATCGAGCATCCGCTGCCCGATCATCACGCGTTCGCGGCGGCCGATATCGCATATCCGCAGGCGGCGGCGATCCTGATGACGCAGAAGGACGCGGTAAAATGCGCGGTCCTGGCCGATGGGCGCTGCTGGTACCTGCCGCTTTCCGCGGTCGTCGATCCGGCGCTGCTCGCGCTCGTGGAGAACAAGATCCGTGGATTCCAAACTGCTTGAAATGCTGGTGTGCCCGGTCACCAAGGGTCCGCTCGCCTACGATCGCGACCGGCAGGAACTCGTGTCGAAATCCGCGCGCCTGGCCTATCCCGTCCGCGACGGCATCCCGGTCATGCTCGAGGAAGAGGCGCGCCGCCTGGCGCCGGAAGAATACGAGTGACCGGGCGTCGCAAGCGGAACGGACGCGCATCGCGTCCGCCGGCACTCGCGTCACCCGCGCGATGCGGCCCGTGGATGCTACGAGCCTGATGCGACCAGTGTCCGCCATAGCGCCCCGCGCCTGAACGCCATGTCGTTCACGGTCCTTATCCCCGCGCGTTACGCATCCACCCGCCTGCCCGGCAAGCCGCTCGCCGATATCGCCGGCAAGCCGATGATCGTGCGCGTGGCCGAGCGGGCGCTTGCAAGCGGCGCCGCACGCGTCGTCGTCGCCACCGACGACGAGCGCGTGCGTGAGGCCGTGCTCGCCCATGGTCTTCCCGCCTGCATGACGCGCGGCGATCATCAGACGGGAACGGATCGGCTGGCCGAAGCGGCCGCGGCGCTCGAGCTCGCCGACGACGACATCGTCGTCAACGTGCAGGGCGACGAACCGCTGCTCGACCCCGCGCTGATGCGCGCGATGGCGGCGCTGCTCGCGTCGCATCCCGACGCGGCGATCGCCACGGCCTGCCACCCGATCGCCGACGCGGCCGAGGCGTTCAATCCGAACGTGGTGAAGGTCGTCCTCGACGCGGCGGGTTACGCGCTGTACTTCAGCCGCGCGACGATACCGTGGGCGCGCGACGCGTTCGCGGGCACCAAGGACACGCTGCCCCCGGGCCTGCCGCTATACCGCCACTACGGCCTCTATGCCTATCGCGTGCGCTTCCTGCGGGCGTTCCCGGCGCTGGCGCCCGCGCCGATCGAGCGCTTCGAGGCGCTGGAACAGCTGCGGGCGCTGTGGCACGGGTTCAGGATCATCGTCGAGATCACGCACGGCACGCCGGCGCCCGGTATCGATACACCCGACGATCTCGAGCGCGTGCGGGCGCTGTACGCCGCAGGTACGGCGCGCTGACGCACCCTGGAACGCGCGGAGGCGGGCTGCCGCCTGGCCGACGCTACGGGTTACCATTGCGGAGCACGAAGCGGAAGTCAGATCCAGGCCGGCACGAACCGGTGCAGCGCTTCGCCACGCTCATCCTCCACGCGAGCCACGACCATGCGACTGATTTTGCTCGGCCCGCCCGGCGCGGGTAAAGGAACCCAGGCCACGTTCATCAACGAAACCTACGGCATACCGCAAATCTCCACCGGCGACATGCTGCGCGCCGCGATGAAGGCGGGGACGCCCCTGGGTGTGGCGGCGAAGACGGTGATGGACAGCGGCACGCTTGTCTCCGACGACATCGTCATCGGACTCGTCCGTGACCGCCTGCAGCAACCCGACTGCGCGAACGGATACCTGTTCGACGGCTTCCCGCGCACCATTCCGCAGGCCGAGGCGATGCGCGAGGCTGGCGTGCGGATCAACTACGTGCTCGAGATCGACGTCCCCGATTCGTCGATCGTCGAGCGGATGAGCGGCCGCCGCGTGCACGTCGCGTCCGGTCGCACCTATCACGTCCTGTTCAATCCGCCGAAGGTGACCGGCAAGGACGACGTGACCGGCGAGGAGCTGATCCAGCGCGAGGACGACAAGGAGGAGACGGTGAAGCACCGGCTCGCCGTCTACCACGCGCAGACCGTGCCGCTCGTCGCCTACTACTCGAAATGGGGCGCCGAGGGCGACCCGCTTGCGCCCAAGTATCGCAAGGTCAACGGCCTCGCCAGTGTCGAGGCCGTGCGCGACGCCGTGCTGGCGGTCCTCAAGTCCTGAACCGAAACTTCCAAACATTCATCATGGCGAAACGCAACGCGTTCTATGCGCAGTCGGGCGGCGTGACCGCCGTCATCAATGCCAGCGCCGCCGGGGTCATCGAGACCGCGCGCCGCCACCGCGACCGCATCGGCCGCGTCTACGCCGGGCGCAACGGCATCATCGGCGCGCTGACCGAGGACCTGATCGACACCAGCCGCGAGTCGGTCAGCGCCATCGCCGCGCTGCGCTACACGCCGGCCGGCGCGTTCGGCTCCTGCCGGTACAAGCTGAAGGGGCTCGAGGAGAATCGCGCGCAATTCGAGCGGCTGATCGATGTCTTCCGCGCGCACGACATCGGCTACTTCTTCTACAACGGCGGCAACGATTCGGCCGACACCTGCCTCAAGGTGGCGCAGATCGCGGAAAAACTCGGCTATCCGCTGTACGCGATCCACGTGCCGAAGACCGTCGACAACGACCTGGCCGTGACCGACAACTGCCCGGGCTTCGGGTCGGTCGCCAAGTACGTCGCGACGTCGATGCGCGAGGCGGCGTTCGACGTGGCGTCGATGGCCAAGACCTCGACCAAGGTCTTCGTCCTCGAGGTGATGGGCCGCCACGCCGGATGGATCACGGCAGCCGTCGGAATGGCCGACGACGCCGGCACGCCCATTCCGCTCGTGCTGCTGTTTCCGGAAGTGTCGTTCGACGAGGCGAAGTTCCTCGCCGCCGTGGACGCGAAGGTCAGGGCGTTCGGCTACTGCTGCGTCGGCGTTTCCGAAGGACTGTCCAATGCGGAAGGCCAGCTGCTCGCCGAAGCGGGCACGCGCGACGCGTTCGGTCATGCGCAGCTCGGCGGCGTCGGGCCGCTGATCGCGAGGCTGGTCAAGGACAGGCTGTCGTACAAGTATCACTGGGCGGTGGCGGATTACCTGCAGCGTGCCGCACGGCACCTGGCGTCGAAGACCGATGTGCTGCAGTCGTATGCGGTGGGCAAGGCGGCGGTCGAGATGGCGCTGAAGGGCCGCAATGCCGTGATGCCGGCGATCACGCGCGTGTCGGACAAGCCGTACCGCTGGAAGATCACTGAAGCGCCGCTCACCAGTGTCGCCAACGTGGAGAAGATGCTGCCGCGCGACTTCATCAGCAAGGACGGTTACGGCATCACGGGGAAGGCGCGCGCCTACCTGGGCCCGCTGATGAAGGGCGAGGATCCGCCGCCGTTCAAGGATGGCCTGCCGCATTACGTGCGGCTGAAGAACGTGCCGGTTGCGAAGAAGCTCGCGACCGGATTCAAAATCTGATCCGGCGTCACGCCGGGATCGCCGCGCTGTCGCCACCCATTGCAGGAGCCTCCGATGCCCAGAACGATCGACTACTACTTCACGCCCGTTTCGCCATGGACGTATCTCGGCCACGCGCGGCTGCTCGCCATCGCCGCCGAACATGGCGCCGTCGTGCATCCGAAACTGATCGACCTGACGAAAATCTTTCCGCTGTCGGGCGGGCTGCCGCTTCCCAAGCGCGCGCCGCAGCGCCAGGCGTACCGGCTGCAGGAACTCGCGCGCTGGCGGGATTTCCTCGGCGTGCCGATCAACTTCCAGCCGAAGTTCGGCGCGTCGAGCGGCGACCTGGCGACACGTTGGATCGTCGCCGCCGGCGAGAAAAGCGCGGGCGACGCGCTCGCGCTGGCCGGCGCCGTCATGCGCGCCCGGTGGGCGGATGAGCGCGACATCGCCGATCCCGCCACGCTGGCGGACATTGCCGCCGCGCTCGGGCAGGACGCGGCGGCACTCGCCGCCCGCGCGGATTCGCCTGCCGTGGCCGCCTTGTACGAGGCGTCGACCCAGGAGGCCATCGATCGCCAGGTGTTCGGCGCCCCCACGTACGCCGTCGGGGACGAATTGTTCTGGGGGCAGGACCGGTTGGACTTCCTGGCCCGCAAACTGGCAAAATAGCGTGTTTTCACCGGTCGGGCCTGCCTGAACCGGTGAGCAAGGGGGATCAAGGTCCTGCCATGGCGGCAGCAGTCCGCTCGCGGCAGGATCCGCGCAGGGCGCTCGGTTTGAAGGCGCCCGCGCCTTACTTTCGCGACATTTAAGGGAGCAACAAAAGCCATGTCCACAGGACTCATCTTCGCGCTCGTCTGCGCGGTGGCGGCGATCGTCGTCGGCGGTGTCTGGATCAACACGATCCTCGGCAAACCCGCCGGCAATCCGCGAATGCAGGAAATCGCGGCGGCGATCCAGGCCGGCGCCAAGGCCTACCTCAACCGGCAGTACATGACGATCGGACTGGTCGGCGTCATCCTGTTCGTCATCATCTGGTGGGCGCTCGGCGGCCGCACGGCCGGCGGCTTCGCCGTCGGCGCGATTCTGTCGGGCCTCGCCGGCTACATCGGGATGAACGTCTCGGTGCGTGCGAACGTGCGCACGGCGGAGGCCGCGCGCACCGGCCTGAACGAGGCACTCGCCGTCGCGTTCCGCGGTGGCGCCATCACCGGCATGCTGGTCGTCGGTCTTGGGCTGCTGGGCGTGGCGGGCTTCTACTGGTTCCTCTTAGGCTCGGCGACGTGGGCGCCAAACCCTTCGAAGGACAGCCTGCATCACATCATCCAGCCGCTCGTCGGGCTGGCGTTCGGCGGCTCGCTGATCTCGATCTTCGCGCGGCTGGGCGGCGGCATCTTCACCAAGGGCGCCGACGTGGGCGCGGACCTGGTCGGCAAGGTCGAAGCGGGCATTCCCGAGGACGACCCGCGCAACCCGGC
>JBDTNR010000174.1:0-6996 GCA_039933655.1 Betaproteobacteria bacterium
GCATTTGGCATAATTCACCCCACGGGTGCCACAACTCTGGCGTGGATCTTGCGATGGCGATCCCGTCGACGGCATCGAACTCGTGGGACGGCAGGCAGTGCATATCCCTGTTTTCAATACGCTTTCGTTTGAACCGCAGCGGGAAGGCCGGGCCGCGCCGTGCGTGCTTCTCCGCGGCTTCCCCCGTGCCGACTCACGCGCCGCGGCACCACATCGCGTCCGCCATGACGGCGGCCGGTTGCGGCCGCGCCGGTGCCCTCGTTCGATCATGGGGCAACGCCCGGCCGCGCCCATGGGCGGACTCCGCTGCGACCTTCTTCGCTCCCACTGAAATTCCCGACAAAGATCCGACCATGCGCCTCGCCATCGTCCCTGCCGCCACCCGAATCCTGCCACTGGCGCGCGCCTTCGCCGCGCTCTGCGTGACGTTCGCCATGTTGCCGTTGGCCGTTTACGGCCATCAGGGCGCTGACCAGCGGACGGCCGCGTCTGCCCTGGCCCCCACCGCCGACGCGAAGTCGATGACGGTCGAAGGCCACGTCGGCGCGATCATCGTCACCAACCGCATGACCGGACAGACCCATCGTTATCCGGTATTGGACGTGGTAGACCGCGAGCGTTTCCTGTTGCGCAACGCCGGCTCGCTGCCGACCGGCGCGAACGTCGCCGTCACCGGCCGCGCCGAGACGCGCGTGCTGTACAGCGACAGCGTCCGCATGGTGGCCGCCGCGACAATGGGCAAGGCCGCGCCGCAGCGCGCGGAGCTCACCGGGACGCTGCGGATGTTCCACATCGACTTCGTCGACGGCCGTCCCGCCGAATTCGGGTATTCGCTCGTCACCGATGCCGGTAGGACGAACATCGTCGATCTCGGCGCGCTGCTGCCGGCGCTGGAAAACGGCATGCGGGCGACGATCTCCGGACCAGCGGACGCGCGCGGCTACATCACCGTCGACACGATCGAGATCCTGGGGCCGCCGGCGGGGAAGCCCAAGGCCTCCGCTGCCGACGCGGGCCCGCCGCAGGCGGTGACGACCGGCTACACGGTCGTGCCGCTCAAGTACCCGAACAATGCGTCCGCGCCGTTCACGTACAACGCCGACCCCGGCGCGTGGCCCATCGCGACGATCACGACCACGGTGCTCGGCGCCGCGCCGGCGCAAAGCACGGCCGAGTATTACAAGGAAGTGTCGTTCGGCGCGCAGCTGGTCAACGGCGCCGTCGCCCATCTTTCCAACGCATGGCTGCAGGCGGATGCGCCGCGTCCTGGCGCGTGCGGCACCAACGCAGAGCTCGATGCGGTGCTGGCCTCGATCGAGACACAGGGCAACGCCAAGGCGCTCGCCGCCGGGTTCAACACCAACGCCCGGCCGGGCATCCTCTACGTCATCGATTCGTTGCCGTCGTGCGGCTGGGCGGGACTCGGCTATATCGGCTGGGAACGCGCGTACACCAACGGCACCGCCGCGTTGTGGGTGGTCGGCCACGAACTCGGCCACAACTTCGGCCTCTATCACGCCGGGAGCCTCGACTGCGGCGCCGCGACCATCTTGCCCATCGCGCCCTCCGGCTGCTCGGTCACCGAATATGGCGATCCGTTCGACATCATGGGCAATCAGCGTCCGATGCATCTGGCGGCCTACCAGAAGCTGCTACTGGGTTACATCGCGGGCGGTACCGTCGCCACACACAGCGCCGGCAGCACGGAGTACACGCTGCAGCCGATCGAACTCGCCGGCCAGGCGCAGTACGCCGTGCGGGTGCCGACGGGTGTCGCCGAACGCACGTACTGGATCGAGTTCCGCCAGCCGATCGGCTTCGACAGCGGGCTGTCGGCCTTTCCGAATCTCGGCGCGCAGGTGCGGCTCGCCCGGCCGTTCGAGTGGAACAACTGCGGCGGCTGTGCCGGCACCTACGACGATACGCAGTTCCTCGACATGACGCCGGCCACCCCGGCCTTCACCGACGGTGCGCTGACCTCCGGCAATACGTACACCGACAGCCTGCACAACATCACGTTCGAGGTGACCAGCGCGACGACGTCGGCCATGAAGGTCAAGGTCACGGTCGGCGGCTCGATGGCGTCGACAACGACGACGCTCGCCAGCTCCGTCAATCCTTCGACGCCGGGGCAGAGCGTGACGTTCACCGCCACCGTCACGGGGTCGGCGCCAACGGGCACCGTCGCGTTCCGCGAATCGGGCACGCCGTTAACCGGTTGCGCCGCGGTCGCGCTGACGGGAAGCGGCAACACGCGGACGGCGGCGTGCACGACGACGACGCTGGCCGTGGGCGTCCACAGCATCGTCGCCGAATACAGCGGTAACGCCGGCAATGCGCTGTCCACCAGCAGCCCGCTGTCGCAATCCGTGAAGACCGCAACGACCACGACACTGGCCAGTTCCGCCAATCCGTCGGTCGCCGGGAACAGCGTGACGTTCACGGCCACGGTGACCGGCAACGCGCCGACGGGCGCGGTGGCGTTCACCGACAACGGCGCGACGCTCACCGGATGCGGCGCCGTCAATCTCGTCGGCAGCGGCAATTCGCGCACGGCGGCCTGCACGGCCGCGGCGCTCAGCACGGGCACGCATCCGATCGTCGCGAGCTACGCGGGGAACGCCGCCAACGGCGCTTCCACCAGCACGACGCTGTCGCAGGTCGTGTCGAGCCCTGGCCCGACAGCGAGCTCGACGACGCTCGCCAGCAGCAGCAATCCCGCCGTCATCGGCGCGACGGTCACGTTCACCGCCACCGTCAACGGCAGCAATCCGACCGGCACCGTCGCGTTCACCGCCAACGGAGCGGGCATCGCCGGTTGCGGCGCCGTGAGCCTCGTCGGCGCGGGCAACACCCGCAGTGCCGCATGCGCGACCGCCGTGCTCGCCATCGGTATGCAATCGATCGTCGCGAGTTACGGCGGCAACGGCGGCAACACGGCGTCGGCCAGCGCGCCGCTCGTGCAGTTCGTCAACGACGCCTCCGTCGCGCCGACGACGACGACCGTGACGAGCAGCGCCAATCCCGCGCCAAGCGGCGCGACGGCCACGCTTCGCGCGACCGTCGTCGCCAACCCGCCCGTCGCCGGGGGGACGGTGACATTCACCGCCAACGGAAACGCCGTGGGCGCGTGCACCGGCGTTCCCGTGGTCGTCGCGGGCGCCGCACGCGAGGCCACCTGCACGCCGTCCGGCCTGGGCAGCGGCGCGTACAGCATCGTCGCGAGCTACAGTGGTGAAACCGGCGCGGCGCCGTCGACCAGCAAGGTGTACTCGCAGGTCATCTCGAACCCGCAGATCGGCAACACGCTGCAGTTCGCGGCCGCCACCTACGCGGTCAACGAAACCACCGGCACGGTAGCAGTCAAGGTCACGCGCCTGGGCGACGTTGCGGCGGCGGCAAGCGTCCAGTACGCGATCGGCGCCGGCACCGCCGCCGCGGGTTCCGACTTCACGCCGGGCTCGGGCACGCTGTCGTGGCCGGCGGGGGATTCGCTCCCGCGCACGATCGTCATCCCGATCGCCAACGATTCCGCGCAGGAAGCCAACGAGACGTTCGCGGTGACGCTGTCGAATCCGGTGGCGGCCACGCTCGGCGCGGTGAGCAGCACGACGGTGACGATCCTGGACGACGACAGCGCGCCGCTCGCGATGCCCGGCGTGGCGACGGTCGTCGCCAATCCGTACGGCACGCTTTCGGTGCAGGGCGGCACGCAGAACGGCAACACGATCACCAACCTGCAGAAGAACGCAGTGATACAGCTCGGCACCACGCCTGGCGCGCCCGGCACGTTCGCGCAGATCGACTTCCAGGGACTCGCCATCGGCGCCGGCAACACGCTGACGATCCGTTCCGGCGCAGCCACGCAAACCGTCCACGTCAACGACGTCAGCGGGCAGCCCGCCGGCATTACCGGTGCGCTGCTGGCGCAGGGTGGCAACGGCGCGGCGGCACCGTACCTGTACGTGCAGAACGCCGCCGGACTCAATGTCAACGCCGGGGGCGTCGTGACCGCAGCGGCGGGGCTGACGATGGATGCGCTCGGCGCGAGCTGGACGACGGGCCAGACGCTCGTCAACCAGGGCACGATCGACGGCGGCAGCAGTCTGCAGCTCTTCGCCGCGAAAGTGAACGGCGGTGGCGCGTTCCTCGGCAACGCGATAGTGCTGGCGACGTTCGGCAACCTCAACAATCCGGTCAACGGGCCGCATTACCTGGCCAATGGCTTGCAGCTTGGCCCCAGCTCCGGCAACAACATCGGCGTGACGCTGGCGGGCTACGGCAACGCGCCGCAGGTCGTCAACCTGATGCTCGGCGGCAATGCGACGGTGAGCATGCCGTCGGCGTGGCCGAACGGCTCGATCCTGCCGCCCAACAACCGGCCGGTGCTGCCGGGCGAGGTGCGCGCCGCCGGCATCCCCGACCCGTCGTACGGCGGCGGCAGCATGATCGTCCAGGCGGCAGGCTCCCTGACGTTGCAGGGCGGCGCCAGCGGCGACTTCGTGTTCCCCGGCGGCCTGGTCTTCAAGGCCGGCGGTGCGCTCGACGTCAAGGGCACCGCCATCGACAACGCATGGACCACGTCCGGGGCCGTCTTCCAGGGCGTGTTCCTCGAAGCGTCGAGCATCACCGACAGCGCCGCGTCGGCCCGCGTTTCCGTGCGGACGAACAACCTCAACTGGGCGAATTTCGATCCGCGTCCGCTGGTGCCGGTCAGCGCGTGGACGCTGCAACGGATGCCCAACGGGACGGCGCAGTTCGTGGCGGCGGACAATGCCGCGCCGCATCTCAACTTCTACTCGATCACCAGCGAAGCGGGCGCGGCCGGCGCCTGCTTCACGTGCCTCACCAACATGCAGGTGATCGACTTCTCGACGGCACCCTGACGCCATTCAAGCAATGCACCGGACGCCTGTACGCGATGCGCGGGCGTCCGGTGCAGGCGGCGCCGCGTTCAGCGGCGCGACAGCACGTCCCTCGCCACGGCGACGACGTGCGCCGGCTCGAAGCCGAACTCCTGCTGCAGCGCCTTGAGCGGCGCCGACGCGCCGAATGTCTGCATGCCGACGACCTCGCCGCGGCTGCCGACATAGCGTTCCCAGCCGAACGTGGACGCCTGCTCGATCGCGACGCGCGCCGTGACGGCGGGCGGCAGCACGCTGTCGCGATACGCCTGCGGCTGCATCTCGAAGATGTCCCACGACGGCATCGACACCACGCGCGAACGCACACCGCCCGCGACCAGCAACTCGTGGGCCGCCACCGCCAGGCTCACTTCGCTGCCGGTGGCGATGAGGATCAACTCCGGTGCACCGCCCGCCGCATCCGCCAGCACGTAGGCGCCCTGCGCGACGCCGGCGGCCGCCGCGTACCGCGTGCGGTCGAGCGTCGGCAGCGGCTGCCGCGACAGCACCATGATCGCCGGCCGGTGCTTCAACTGCAGTACGTGGCGGTACGCCTCGACCACTTCGTTCGCGTCGCCCGGGCGCAATACCGTCATCCCCGGCATCGCGCGCAGCGACGCCAGCTGCTCGATCGGCTGATGCGTGGGACCGTCCTCGCCGTCGCCCATCGCGTCGTGCGTGAACACCATCAGCGTCGGCAGTTCCATCAGCGCGGACAGGCGGATCGAGCCGCGCGCGTAGTCGCTGAAGATGAAGAACGTCGCGCCGAAAGGACGCAGCTTCGACAGCGACATGCCGTTGACGGCGGCCGCCATCGCGTGTTCGCGGATGCCGTAGTGGAGATTGCGTCCGCTCGGGGTTGGCGGCTCGAAGTCGCCGGCGCCGTCGAATTTTAGCGTCGTCTTGTTCGACGGGCCGAGATCGGCGGACCCGCCCAGGAACCACGGGATGTTCTGCGCGAGCACGTTCAATACCTGGCTCGACGCATCCCGGCCGGCAACACCTTTCGCATCGGCCGGGAACACCGGCAGGTTGCGGTCCCATCCGACCGGCAGCTCGCGCTTCTGCATCTGGTCGATTTCGGTCGCGAGCGCCGGGAACTTCGCGCGGTACGCCGCGAAGAGCTCGTTCCATTTCGCGCGCGACTGTGCACCGCGGGCGCCAACGCCCGCCGCGAAATGCTCGCGGACGCCGTCGGGCACCAGGAACTGCGCGTCCTCCGGCCAGCCGTAGGCACGCTTGGTGAGCTTGACCTCTTCCACGCCCAGCGGCTCGCCGTGCGCCGCGGCCGTGTCCTGCCGGTGCGGCGACCCATAGCCGATGTGCGTGTCGAGGATGACGAACGTCGGTCGCTTGTGCGTCTCGCGGAACACCGTCAGTGCGTGCTCGATGCGCTCGAGGTCATTCGCGTCGCCGACGCGCAGCACGTTCCACTGGTAGCCAAGAAAGCGCGCGGCGACGTCCTCGGTGAACGCGATCCGCGTGTTGCCTTCGATCGTGATGTGGTTGTTGTCGTAGATCCAGCAGAGGTTGTCGAGCTCGAGATGGCCGGCGAGCGATGCCGCCTCCGCGCCGACGCCTTCCATCAGGCAGCCGTCGCCGCACGCCGCGTAGATGTTGTAGTCGAAGACCGGGAAGTCCGGCTGGTTGTAGCGGGCGGCGAGAAACTTCTGCGCGATCGCCATGCCGACGCTCGTCGCGATGCCCTGCCCCAGCGGTCCGGTGGTCGTCTCCACGCCCGACACGAGGTGATATTCGGGATGTCCGGGGGCGTGACTGCCGATCTGCCGGAAGCGGCGGATGTCCTCCAGCGTCACCGACTCGCGGCCCTGCACCTCGTAGTCCGGATTGACCGCCTTCACGCCCGCGAGATGCAGCAGCGACCACAGCAGCATCGACGCGTGGCCGTTGGACAGCACGAAGCGGTCGCGGTTGGGCCAGACCGGATCGGCGGGATCGAACCGCATCACGCGGTTCCACAGCACGTAGCCCATTGGCGCCAAGGCCATCGGCGTGCCCGGATGTCCGGAGTTCGCCGCCTGCACCGCGTCGATCGACAGCGTGCGGATCGTGTTGATGCAAAGCGTCGCGA
>JBDTNR010000175.1:0-6989 GCA_039933655.1 Betaproteobacteria bacterium
CGCGCTGCTCGTCTCGCTGGGCTGCGAAGGCTTCAACAAGCGCCAGCTCGGGCGCGCGGTCGCGGCCTCGGGCCGTCCCGTGCATACGCTGGGCATCCAGGACACCGGCGGCACGCGGACGACGATCAGTGCGGGGCGCGACTGGGTCGCCGCCACGCTCGCCGGGTTGAAGGCGCAGCGCGCGGTGCCGATGCGCGTCGACGAGCTGGTCGTCGGCACCATCTGCGGCGGCTCGGATGCCACGTCGGGACTCACCGCCAACCCGGCGATGGGCGTCGCGTTCGACCTGCTGGTCGCCGCCGGCGCGAAGACGATCTTCGAGGAAACCGGCGAGCTGATCGGGATGGAGCACCTGATGGCGGCGCGCGCCGCGACGCCGGCGCTTGGGCAGGAACTGACGCGCACGGTCGCCAAGGCCGCGCGGTACTACGCGACACTGGGATATGCGAGCTTCGCGCCCGGCAACGCCGACGGCGGCCTGACGACGATCGAGGAGAAGTCGCTCGGCGCGTACGCCAAGTCCGGACAATCGCGCATCGACGGCATCGTCAAGCCCGGCATCGAGCCGCCGGCCGGGGGCTTGTACTTGCTCGACGTCGTGCCCGACGGCGAAGTGCGCTTCGGCTTTCCCAACATCAACGACAACGCCGAGATCGCCGAGCTCATCGCCTGCGGCGCGCAGGTCATCCTGTTCTCGACCGGCCGCGGTTCGGTCGTGGGCTCCGCGATCGCGCCGGTGATCAAGGTATGCGCCAATCCCGAGACCTGGAAGCGCATGCGCGACGACATGGACGTCGACGCCGGCCGCATACTGGAGGGGCGCGCGAGCCTGCCCGACGTCGGGCGCGAGATCTACGAGCTGATCGCGCGCGTCGGCAACGGCGAGCCGACGAAATCGGAGATGCTCGGCCACCAGGAATTCATCCTCACTTACAAGAGCTTCGAGCCGCTCGGACCGGCGTGCCTGCCAGTGTGAGCGCTACGCGCGCGGCGGGATGTGGCGCCCTGGTCCGCGAACGGTGCAGGAAGTCACCATCCGGCGGCGCTCGCATGCCGCAAGCACAAGGGACATCATGAACACCGAGAAGATCACGGTCCGCGCCACCGCCTCCGGGCAAACGATGGAAGTCGTCGTCCTGCACAAGCGCGTCGACGGGATCGAAGTCGTTTTGGGCGAAGGTGTCCACAACGTGCGCTGCCAGCTCTCGCCAACGCGCACCGGCATGGCGTACGTCGGCAGCGCAATGGGACGCGAAATCGTCTATGAGCGCAGCCGCGACCAGGTCAAGGCCGACATCGAGCGCGACAACGCTCCACGCGCCGACTACAAGCGGCGCTGACCCCTGCGCATCGTCGGGCGGCCGCCAGGCGCCCACCCGACGGGTCGGCGGGGGCGGAATCCAGGCCCCAGACGGTCGCGCGGTCCGTTGTTGCGTTGCGAAAAACGCCGCCGGCCCCTCCCGCAAGTGCTTGCCCGGCGCTCCCAGGCGCAGTTGGCGTCCGCCACGGCCCGAAATCGCTTACGCTATGACTTTCGTCCAACCTGAAGGGGGTCGTCCATTGGCAAATCCCAACTATGCATTCGCGAAACGGCAGAGAGATCTCGCCAAGCAACGCAAAAAGGAAGAAAAGAAGAAGCGCAAGGCGGGGCCCGCCGACGCGCCGCCCCCCGCCGAAGATGCGCCACCCGTCCCGCCGGAGACGCCCGCAACCTGACGGCGGCCGGCCACCGCGCATGACGTCGGGCCGTGCGTTGCGGCCCGAAGTCCCTGCGGAGGACCGGCGTTGTTCGCCTGACCGCCTGCGGCCGCGGCCGGCGTCGCAATGACGCGACTGCTATTCCGCATCGTCACTGTGGCCGCCGTGGTCGCCGCGACCGCGCTCGCGCTGCCGGCAAGCGCCACTGAAACCGCCGCCAATCCGGATGTCGCGGCCAACCCGCAGCGGCAATTGCTTGCCTCCCTGACGCAGCTCCTGCAGCGGCAGCCGCGACACATCGGCGCGATCTATGTCGCGGCGCGCACCGCGGCGGCCCTGAACGACGAGGCGGAGTCGATCCGCTGGCTCGACCGGCTCGCCGAAGTGGGTTTCGACGACGAACTGGACCCGGACGATTTCGGAGCCTTCGCGCGCACCGCCGCGTATCGCGAGCGTGCGGCGCGCTTCGCCGCGCAGGCGCCGCCGGTCGGTCGTGCCACCCGCAGCATCGAGTTGCAGTGCCGCGACCTGCTGCCGGAAGGTACGGCCTACGACCCCAAGCGCCGCGAAGTGCTCGTCTCCAGTGGACGCAAGCGCGGCGTCGTGGCGGTCAGCGCCAATGGCGCCTGCCGCGACGTGGTGCCCCCCGGCGATGGCGGCCTGCTCGCGGTGCTGGGCATGCGCGTCGACGTTCGCCGCGACACGCTGTGGGTGGCGAGTTCAGCGGCGCCGTTCATGCTGAACGCAACACCCGCGGAGGCCGGACGCGCGATGCGCTCGCGGATCGACCTCGCGCATGGCCGCGTCGCGACTTCGTTCGCGTTGCCAGGCCCGGGACTGCTCAACGACGTGGCGCTCGCGCCGGATGGTTCCGTTTACGTCACCGAGTCGCATGGCGGGACGGTATACAGGCTCCCGCGCGACGGCACGGAATTGCGCGCGATCCTGCCGCCGGAGAGCTTCGAAAGTCCGAACGGCATTGTCGTGCTGCGCGGCGGCAAGCTGCTGGTGGCGGACTTCGATGGCCTCGCGCTGGTGGTCGACCCGTCCGGCGCCGCGCCGCGGATCGAGCGGCTGGCCACACCCGACGACCGCTATCTCGGCGGCATCGACGGTCTCGCGCTGTCCGGCAAGCGTGTGATCGCCATCCAGAACCTGGTCGGCCTCTCGCGCGTCTGGGCGCTTACGGTGGATACGCGGCAGCGGCGTGTCGCGCAAGCCGCCTTGCTGCTGCGCGGGCATCCCGACTTCCTCAATCCGACCACCGGCGTGGCGACGGGAAATCACTTCGTCTTCATTGCCGACCCCAAGCTGCAGAAGATGAAGCGCGACGGCGGACTCACGGACCTGCCCGCCGGACGCCGCGGGCATCGGCTGCTCGAGCTCAAACTGGCCACCGTGCCTTGACGACGCCGTTTGTCGCCCGCGAGCAGCGCGAGCTGCTGCGGTCATTGTGCTGGCAGTTCGAGGCCGCGCGCGCCGAAATGGCACTGGTGAGCGAGCGCGCGGACGTCAAGGCGCAAACGCCGGCGGCACCACAGGCGATCCCAGCAGAACGGGAGAACGCCATGCCACGCCTGTCCGTTCCGAAGGTCGTTCGTTTCAAGGTGCGCACGAATCGCCTCCCGATGCGCGATCCGCACCAGACCGCGAGCGGAGCGGTGTCCGCGGGTCGCCACTCGTGCCGGCGACGCGCGAACAGGCCATTCGTCTCGGCCTGTTGCCGTTGAGACAGTTCGCCACGGCACTCGTCGCCGCGGTGGAGACGCCGCCCGTTTCCGGCGTCACGATCGTCGACGTACCGGCCATGGCGCAGGCACAATTGCGGCAGGGATGAAGTCCCAAACGTGGGATGTCCACCGGAAAGGCACCGATGAACAAGACTGCGAACACCTGGGCGTTGATGAAGGCGTCCTGGCAGGTGCTGATGCGCGACAAGGCGCTCCTGTTGTTTCCGGTCGTGTCCGGCATCGCCTGCTTTCTGGTGCTCCTGACGTTCCTCGTGCCGGCCATCGGCCTCTCCGGCAGCGGCATGGGCGGGATCGAGCGCGGCTACGGCGGCGTCGGCGGCTACGTCCTGCTGTTCTGCTACTACCTGTGCAACTTCTTCGTCGTATTCTTCTTCAACGCGGCGCTGGTCGACTACGTGATGACGCGCCTGTCCGGTGGCGAGCCCACGATCGGCGCGAGCCTGCGCGCCGCTACCGCGTGCCTGCCGCAGATCGCGGCGTGGGCCGTGATCGCGTCCACCGTCGGCGTGATACTGAAGGCGCTGGAGTCGCGCGCCGGGTTCCTGGGCCGCATCGTCATCGCGCTCGTCGGCGTGGCGTGGGCGCTCGTCACCTACTTCGTCGTGCCGCTGATCGTCATCGAGCGCAAGGGCGCCGTCGCGGCGCTCGGCGACTCCCGTGACCTGCTCGCCAGGACGTGGGGCAAGCAGATCGTCAGCGGCTTAGGCTACGGACTCATCGGATTCCTGCTGACCGTTCCCGCCATCATCGTCATCGCGCTCGCGATCTTCGGTATCGCCACGTCCGGCGGCCAGCATGTCGGGGGCTTCGGTTCGCTAGCCGTGCTCGCCGTGCTGTACCTGATCGGCCTCGTCATCGTGCTATCGGCGCTGCGGGCGATCTTCGGCGTCGTGCTGTACCGGTTCGCGACGACGGGCGACACGCCCGAGGGTTTCGACGCCGCGCAATTGCGCGGCGCGATCCAGCCCTCGTAAAGGGGCGCCATCGGCTCCGCCCCCTGGCGTGGGCGGAGTACACGCGTGCGCGTTGCCGGTCACGCGATGCGCCGGCCGCGCGCATTCTCGCGCATGGCTGCAGCCTGCCGCTTCAACGCAGAGCACTTGCGCTTCCCGCTTCCGCCCGCCGCGCCAGGCGCCCGCCCCAGAGGCTGCGCGGCTTGTGCACGAGACGCTCGGCGATGAAGTGCCGGGCGCGGGCGCCCATCCCCGCCCGCAGCGCGGCTTCGATCATCGTCAGCGACAGCAGGTCCCGTTGCGCGTGGCTGCCGCCGAAGCGGTGCGCGATGTCGCGGACCGCTTCCAAGGCGTCGAGCGTCTCCGCATAGCGCCCCTGCCCGAAGGCCGCGAAGGCCCGCGCCACGGGTAGTCCGACGTCGGCCGCCATCGCCGCATTGGTACCGGCGCCCGTCGCGGCCGCTGTGAGGTTCGCGATGACGCGTTCGGCCGCCGCCGTCCGGCCGGTGGCGGCGAACGCGAGCATCGCGTGGACGTCGTTGAACGCGTAGAACCCGCGGTCCTGCTCGAGACGCGCCTCCCACTCGTCGGCGAGCGACGCGAAACGGGCGCCGACGTCGACGCCGTCGAGCATCAACCGCCACAGCAGCGCCGATGCGTCGACCATCGTCAGCGCGAACTGTGCGGGACCGGGATGGATGCGGTCGTCGTAAAGCGCCAGCGCGTCATCGTAGCGTTGCGCGTCCATGTGAAACAGCGCGAGGTGCCACCAGTTGTGGAACGCGAATCCGTTGTCGGGTGCCCAGTCGCCCTCGCGTGCCGTCAACCAGGCGACCCCTTCGTCGATGCGGCCCTGCATCTCCATGACGTGGGTGACGGCATGCACCGCCCAGCCGTCGCGGCGCTCGATGTCGAGCGCCTGCCGACCGACGGCTTCCGCTTCCGCGTACTGGTTCATTTCCTCGAGGCCGAACGCGTGCATGCCGAGCACGTACGAATAGCCCGGCACCGACTCGTCCCAGTTCGGCAGCACACGCGAAACCCGGTTGCGGAGGTTCAGCGCATCGCCGCGGTAGAAATCCGTCAGGTGCGCGACCTGCAGCGCGAGCGCGTCGCGCGGATGCTCGGCGAGGACGCGGTCGAGTTGCAAGCAACCGCCACGCCAATCGCCGCCGGCCAGGCGTCGCGTCGCCTCCATCAGCCGCCGCTCGCGATCATTCGCCGTGTCGCAGCGAAGTTCGGCCTCCGCGAGCGATGCCTCCATCGCCGGCAGCAGCGACTTCTCGCCCATCGTGAACAGCGCCAGCGCGCGGAACAGGTGGCCGATGACGAAGTTCGGCGAATGCGTCAGCGCGCCGTCGATCGTCGCCACCGGATCGCCTGCATACGACTGGAATTGCCGCAGCGCCATTTCGTATGCGTCCAGCGCCTGGGCATCGGCATGCGATACCGGCACACCCCGAACGTCGTGATTCATCGTGTCCTCGCGTGTGGCCTGTCTGCCGCGCAATTTTCCCCGCGAAGCGCCGCGTTGCCTAGACTTGCGGACGGATTTCGCACCGTGGACGCATCGCTGCGGCGCAACCGCTTTCGGGATGCCCGGCGTTCGGGGTCAGAGCGGTAACGGTCATCGGGGTCAGAGCTGTAAAAAGCGGCCGGCACAGCCTGGGGATGCCAATCAGTTGCGCAGGCCGCTGTTTACAGCTCTGACCCCGATGACCGTTACCGCTCTGACCCCAACGGCGCCCTGCTGATCGAAGAAGCGTTGGGTGCCGGCGATTGCGAACACGCCCTCATGCCAGATGTTGGGATGAATGTAGAGCCCACGGGTACCGTCGAAGCGAAAGCAGACGAACTGCTCGGGCTGCACGTCGTCGCCGGGCAATGCCAGCGGCACGAGAAACGGCTTCGCCTCCAGCGGAACGAAGAGCTGGCCGCCGTCCGGATGATAATTGCAGTGCCACACGAGCATCCGCTGCGGCGCACGGCAATGCGCGTCGTCCGCGCGTGCGAGCTCGTCGGCATAGGCGAGGATATAGTGGCCGCCGACCGCCTCGTTGCGACCGTAGAGGATGTCGCCGCGCCACTCGCTGACGAACACGCCCTGCGTGGTGCCACCCTCGTCGCCCGAATCCTCGTCGACGGTGCGCCAGCCTTGCGCCGGCCAGCGGACGATCTCCACCTCGCAGGCCGCGCGGTCGTCGACCAGGCCGCCATAGCCGGCGAGCGCGGCGTCGGTCGCGTCGACGATCGGCATCCGCACGCGACGCAGACCCGAAGGCAAGGCCGGATCGAGGCAGTTGGGTGCAGTCGCCTTCGTCAGGATTGCGAATGTCGTCGGTCAGCGTGCAGGATGCCAGGCGCCGGCTTGCGCAACGGAACAATCGCACGCAGCATGACGGCCATCGCCCACGAAAGCGATCCGCCGATGAAGGCCTGCCGCCTGCTGCTTTGCCTGTCCGTTCTCGTGCTCGTTCCCGGCAGACACGCCGCCGCCGCCGATGCGCCGAAAGCGCCGGCGCGACCGCCGTGCACCGCCGCCGAACATCGGCAGTTCGACTTCTGGCTCGGCGATTGGAAGGTACGC
>JBDTNR010000176.1:0-6966 GCA_039933655.1 Betaproteobacteria bacterium
GCGGCGCTGCCCCCAAAGGGGGACCAATTCGCGCCTTGGGACGGCCCGGCGGCGCTCATTCTCGTGCACCGTTGAGGATCTGCGCGATATGGATGAACCTGAGCGGCAGGTCGAGCCGCTCGGCGCAGCCTTTCTGATGCATCAGGCACGACATGTCGGCGGAAACGATGTACTCGGCGCCGGCGTTGCTGTGGTCGGTGACCTTGTCGTAGCCCATCTTCGCCGAGACCGGCTCCTCGTACACCGAGAACGTGCCGCCGAAGCCGCAGCACTCGTCCGGCCTCTGCGGCGTGGCGAAGTGGATGCCGCGGACGGCCGACAGCAGCGTGAGCGGCTTGGAGAACGGTACCTCGTTCAACTCCGACATGCTTGCCGTGCGCAGCGCGCGCAGCGACGAGCAGCCGTTGTGGAGCCCCACGGTGTGCGGGAACTCGGCCCAGGGAAATTCGCGGACACCCAGGATGTCGTGCAGGAACTCCACGAGCTCGTAGCTGTTGCGACGCACCGCGGACACGGCCGCTGTCTGCTCGATCGCCGTCAGGTGCGCGCGCACATGGTGCACGCAACTGCCCGACGGGCCGACGATGTAGTCGAAGCCGGCGAAGTTGCGGACGAACAGCGCTTCGGCGGCGGCGGCATCCTTTTCGCAGCCGCTGTTGGCCATCGGTTGTCCACAGCACGTCTGGTCGAGCGGGTATTCGACGTCCACGCCCAGACGCTCGAGCAATTCAAGCGTCGCGATGCCGACCTCGGGAAAGAACGCGTCGACATAGCAGGGAATGAAGAGCGCGACTTTCATGCGCCGGCATCCTTGGCGCGCATTGCGGCGGACGGACCCGCCCGCGCGCACGCGTCCACCAGGTAGACGATCGACTCGTAGGGAATCGCCGCCGCTTCGGACAAGCCGATCTCGCAGGTGCGGCTGGTCGAGTAGCCGGTGCGACAGTCGGCGGGAATGGCATCCCGCAAATGACGAAGTGCATGCTCGTTCAGTTCGGGCCGGACGAAGCCTCGGTCGCCGGCGAAGCCGCAGCAGAGGACGTCGTCCGCCGTGACGACCTGGGCGCCGCAGCGCTGCGCGATGCGGACGAGCCTGTCGGCGAGCCCCATCTTGCGGACGCTGCAAACGGGATGGACGGCCACCGGATCGATGCTCGCCGTCAGCGCGACGCGCGGCAGGACGCTCTCGTCCAAGAACTCGATGATGTCGAGCACGCGCAGCCGCCCGGCGAGATGTTGTTTCATCCGGTACGCGCACGGGCTCGTGTCGAACACGATGGGATGGCGGCCCCCGTCGCTGGCCGCGCGCAGCGCGTCTTCGAGTTCGGCCGCCTTGCTCGCCGCCGCCGCAGTCATGCCCTTGCTGTCGAACGGCTGTCCGCAGCACAGGTCGTCGAGGTTCTGCGGATACAGCGTGGCGAAGCCGGCCTTGGCGAACAGGCGCTGCGCGGTCAGCGGCAGCGAGTCGCCCGTCTCGCGGCCACGCTGCGCACCCATGTTGCGCGCGGCGCAACTGGGGAAATAGACGACCGCGTCGACATCCGCGGGCAACGGCGAACCGGGACCGGCGCGAAAGCGAGCAGCACGCGGCAGCGCCGGCGACCATTTCGGCAGGCGGCCGCCCGACCACGCGCGGACGCGAGCGAGCGCGCTGCGCATGAACCGGGTACCGACGGCACCATGAATGACATTGGCGGTGGCGAGCCCGGCCCGCACGCCCGCGGTCACGAGAGCGAAGTGATCGGCCGCCAGCGAGGATATCCGCCGCGCCGTCCGCCCCGCCCGGCGGCCGCGCAGCGCCTTGATCAGCAGCCCCGTTTCGATACCCACCGGACAGGCCGTCGCGCAGAGGCCGCAGGCGGCGCAGGTGTCCATGCCCTGGTAGACATACGCGTCGCGCAAGGTCTGCGCGTGGCCGCGCGAGGCTTCGTCGTCGGAAAGCCGCGCGATCTCCCGCCAGCCGACGATCCGCTGCCGCGGCGACAGCGTCAGCCCGCGCGACGGGCACCTGGGCTCGCAGAAGCCGCATTCGATGCAGCGATCGACCAGCGTGTCGCAGGCCGGCAGCGGTTTCAGATGGCGGATGTGGGACAGCGGATCGTCCGCCAGCAGCACGCCGGGATTGAGCAGCCCCGCCGGATCGAACAGCCGCTTGATCGACCACATCAACGCATAGGCTTCGGCGCCCCACTCGAGGGCGACGAACGGCGCCACGTTGCGGCCCGTGCCGTGCTCGGCCTTCAGCGATCCGTCGTACTTCTCGACGACCATCCGGCACATCGCGTCCATGAACGCACGATAGTTGTCGATGGCTTCCTGCGCATTGAAATCCTGTGTGAAGACGAAGTGGAGATTGCCGGCCAGCGCGTGGCCGAAGATGATCGCTTCGCGGTAGCCGAATTCCGCCAGCAGCCGCTGCAGGTCGCCCGTGGCTTCGGCCAGCCGCGCCACCGGGAACGCGACGTCCTCGATGATGACGGTGGTGCCGGTGACGCGCATCGCGCCGATCGACGGGAACATGCCCTTGCGGACATTCCAGTAGCGCGCGCATTCGGCCGCATCGGTCGCGAAGCGCACCGGACCGTGCGTGGGGATCAATGCCAGCAGCGCTTCGAGGTCGCGGATCTGGCGGGCGAGCGTGGCGGCGTCGGCAGCGCGGGTTTCGACCAGCAGCGCGGCGCCGTCGGGACCGACGTCCGCCAGCGCCTCCGGTAGGCCCGGCTTGCCCTGCACCGACCGCAGCGCGGCGCGGTCAGCGAGTTCGACAGCAGCCACCGGCGCCACCGCCAGCAGCGTCACCGCCGCGCACGCGGTGGCGAGATCGTCGAACAGGATCAGCGCGCTCGCCTTGTCCCGGTACTCGGGCACTGTCTGGTAGGTGATCGCACTGATGAAGCCGAGCGTGCCCTCCGAGCCGATCATCAGGTGCGCGAGGATGTCGATGGGATCGGTGAAGTCGGTGAGCGCGTTCAGGCTGTACCCGGTCGTATTTTTCAGCCGGAACTTGTGGCGGATGCGCTCGGCGAGCGGCGCGTTCGCGCGCGTCGCGCACCCGAGTTCGTCGAGACCCGCGACGAGGTCGGGCCGCTGCCGGCGAAAAGCCGCGCGGCTCGCCGGATCGCGCGTGTCGAGCACGGTACCGTCCGCCAGCACGACGCGCAGGCCGGCCAGCGTCTGGTAGCTGTTCTGCGCGGTGCCGCAGCACATGCCGCTCGCGTTGTTCGCGGCGATGCCGCCGATCATCGCGGCGTCGATCGACGCGGGGTCCGGCCCGATCTTGCGGGCAAACCGCGCGAGTGCGCGATCCGCCGCCGCACCGATCACGCCCGGCTGCAACGCGATCGTCGCGCCATCCGCAGCGGGCGCGCAGCCGCACCAGTCGTCGCCCAGCATGACAAGCACCGAATCGCTGATCGCCTGGCCCGACAAGCTCGTTCCGGCCGCGCGGAACGTCACCGGTGCTTGCAGTCGCGCGCAGAGCACGAGCAATCGCACCAGTTCGTTCTCGCTGGCCACGACGACGACGATCTTGGGAATGAGCCGGTAGAAGCTCGCGTCGGTGCCCCAGGTCAGCAAGCGCAGCGGATCGGTGATGAGGCGCGCCACGGGAATGAAGGTGGCCGCCTCCGCATGCAGCCGGTCGTAGGGCGGCGGCAGGCCGCGCATGCCGCGACCGTCGTCGAAGGGTGGCCCCATCAGGCGTCCCGGCGGGCGTCGCCGGCACCCGCGGGGCGGGGCCGATTCGGACAATCGGCGCACGAGAGACTACGTTCGCCTGGCGTCCGCGCACCCGGGCCGCCGCACGACCCGCGCAGGCACGGCCGGCGGAAGATCACGCCGACGGCCATCGCCAGCACGCCCACGCCGATTAGCGCCAGCGCCAGCAGGAATGTCGTCAGCAGTGTCATCCGCCGTGGCCCGTCAACTGGCGACCGCGCGGCCACCCAGCGCGGCGAACGCCGGCGTCGCGCGATCGGTGAGGCCGCCATCGACCTCGCGGACGATGAACAACGCCGCCAGGTCGCGCTGCACCGCCAACGCCTGTCCCCGCTCGGGACCGAGCACGATGAGGGCGGTCGCCAGCGCGTCCGCCTCGCCGCAGTCGGCCGCCACGACGGTGACCGATGCCAGGCCATGGCGGATCGGGCGGCCGGTGGCCGGATCGATCTCGTGGCAGTAGCGTTGCCCGCCCTGCTCGAAGTAGATGCGGTAGTCGCCCGATGTCGCCATCGCCTGCCCTGACAGCGGCACGATCATGTGCGCGCGCTGCGGAATGGCATCGGGCCGCTCGATGGCGATTTGCCACGGCGCATCGCTCGCGTTGCGTCCATGCGTGCGGACCTCCCCGCCGGCTTCAACCATGTAGTCGCTAAAGCCGAGCGTCGCCAGCGCCCGCGCGGCGCGTTCGACCGCATAGCCCTTGGCGATGCCAGAAAGATCGGCCGCCACGTCGGGCCGCTGTTTCGCCACCGTCGCGTTCGCCGCGTCGAGCGCCAGCATCCGCCATCCCACGCGCGACTCCATCCGCAGCAGCCGCTCGTCGCCGACGAGATTCCGCACACCCGCGGGGCCGAAGCCCCAGGCATCGACCAGCGGCGCCACGGTGATGTCGAACGCGCCGTCGGCCATGGCGCTCACCTGCTGCGCCTGCCGGAACACGGCAAAGGTCGAAGGCGACAACGCGAACGGCGTGGCGGCGTGGTGGCGGTTGAAGCGCGTCAGCTCGGACGTCTCGCGGTACGCCGACATCCGCGCGTCGACGTCGGCGAGCGCCGACTCGACCGCATGGCGTGCGGCGTCCTGCGCCGCAGGCGACAGGGCCGCACCGGCGATCTTCACCGAGTACGTCGAGCCCATCGTCGGTCCACCGAACCGGTACGCTGCGGCCGGACGAGCCTTGCCAAACCGGGAATCGCCACAGCCCGCCACCAGCGCGGCCGCGGAGAGGCCCTGCAGCAGCCGGCGGCGGCGGGAAGACAACAGGGTATCCATCATCGTTCTCCAGGAATCGGGCAGCCCGCCCAGGTGCGCGGAAGGTTCATGCAGTGGTTCCGGCGGCGCCGCGCACCGCGGCCTCGAAGCGGCCTTCGCCGCGGCGCACCAGATGGAAGACCAGGTCGCGCATCGAAATGAGGCCCTGGACGCGGGCCCCGTCGATCACCAGCAGGTGCCGGAACCCGAGCACGTGCATCAGCGCGAGCGCGGCCTCCGTCGTGGTCCCCGGCGACACGAAGCGCACGTCGCGCGTCATCACCATCGACAGCGGCGTCGTCGCCGGGTCGCGCGCCGGATGCACGACCCGGACCAGCAGGTCGCGCTCGGAGAAGATGCCGGCGACGAGCCGGTCCTCGGTCATCACCAGCACCGCGCCCACGTCGTGCCCGGCCATCACCGCGACCGCCTCCGCGACGCTGGCCGAAGCCGGCACCGAGATCAGCTCGTCGCTGCGCCGGTGGGCGACGATGTCCGCGACCGTTTGTTCCGCCATGTCCTCTCCTTCAGCCGAAGTCGTCGAGCATGATGTTCTCGCGCTCGACACCCAGGTCCAGCAGCATGTCGATCACTGCCTTGTTCATCACGCCCGGTCCGCACATGTAGTACTCGAGGTCCTCCGGCGCCGCATGGGCGCCGAGGTAGCGTTCGCGCAGCACGTTGTGGATGAAGCCGACCGGCCCCGTCCAGTTGTCCTCGGGCAGCGGCTCCGACAGCGCGAGATGCCATTCGAAATTCGGATGCTCGCGCGCGAGTTTCTCGAATTCCTCCACGTAGAACGCCTCGCGCAGGCTGCGCGCGCCGTACCAGAAGGTGATGCGCCGCCGCGTGCCGATCCGCAGCAGCTGGTCGAAGATATGCGAGCGCATCGGCGCCATGCCGGCGCCGCCGCCGATGAAGCACATTTCGTTGTCCGTCTCGCGCGCGAAGAACTCGCCGTAGGGGCCGGAGACGGTCACCGCATCGCCGGGCTTCAAGTTGAACACCCAGGAGCTCATGATCCCCGGCGGAATGTCCGTCCGGTATTCGGGCGGGAACGCGATGCGGATCGTGAACAGCAGCTGGCCCTTCTCGTTCGGGTAGTTGGCCATCGAATAGGCGCGCTCGACGGTGGCATCCACCACCGACTTGAAGCGCCAGAGGTCGAAGCGGTCCCACGCGTCGCGATACTGCTCGTCGATGTCGAACGTGCGGAACAGGAGCGCATGCGGCGGGCATTCGATCTGCACGTAGCCACCCGCGCGGAACGGCACGTCCTCGCCCTCGGGCAGCGCGAGCTTCAGTTCCTTGATGAACGTGGCGACATTGCGGTTGCTCACCACCTTGCACTTCCATTTGCGCACGGCGAACACTTCGGGCGCGATCTCGATCTTCATGTCGCGCTTCACCTTGACCTGGCACGCCAGCCGATGGCCGCGCCGCGCCTCGCCGCGCGTGATGTAGCCGCTTTCGGTCGGCAGCAGATCGCCCCCGCCCTCGCGCACGACGACGTCGCAGACGCCGCAAGCGCCCTTCCCGCCACACGCGGACGGGATGAAGATTTTTTGCGCGGCGAGCGTGCCGAGCAGCGTGCCGCCGACCGGTACGCGCAACGCCTTCGCGGGGTCGTCGTTGATGACGACGGTGACCTCGCCACTCGCGACCAGCTTGCGCCGCGCGACGAGCAGCAGTGTGACCACGAGCAGGATCACGACGGTGAACATCGCGACGCCGAGCACGATCTCGCTCATGGTCAGAGCTGAATGCCGGAAAACATCATGAACGCCATCGACATCAGGCCAGCGGTCACGAACGTGATGCCGAGCCCCTTCAGGCCGTCCGGCACATGCGAGTAGCGCAATTTCTCGCGAACCGCCGCCATCGCGACGATCGCGATGGCAAAGCCCAGTCCGGAACCCGCGCCGAAGACCACGCTCTCCCCGAACGTGTAGTCGCGCTCCTGCATGAACAGCGACCCGCCGAGGATCACGCAGT